>CAMPIR010000020.1 GCA_946886435.1 uncultured Candidatus Saccharibacteria bacterium
ACGAAGGCTTTCACGAGCTTGGCACCGCCCTGGAGGTCTTCCATGGCTTCGATGCGTCCGCGACGAGAGTTGAGGTCGCCGATGACGTCGCCCATGAAGTCTTCAGGGGTCGTAACTTCGACGCGCATCACTGGCTCGAGGATAACAGGCTTCGCCTTTGGGATGCCTTCCTTGACGGCAAGAACACCGGCAAGGTTAAAGGCGAGCTCGCTGGAGTCAACGTCGTGATAGCTACCGTCGTAGAGAGTTGCTTTGACGCCGATCATCGGATACCCAGCGATCACACCACTCTTGAGCGTATCTTCGATACCCTTTTCGACTGGCTTGCGGTATTCCTGAGGGACAACACCACCCTTGATTGCATCAACGAATTCGAAACCTTCACCTGATTCGGTCGGTTCGAAACGAACCCAGACGTCACCATACTGACCGCGACCACCAGACTGCTTGGCGTGCTTGCCTTGGGCCTCGGTAGAGCCGCGAATGGTCTCACGGAATGCAACTTGAGGTTCACCGATGTTTGCCTCAACCTTGAACTCGCGCTTCATGCGGTCAATAAGGATATCGAGGTGAAGCTCACCCATTCCAGACATGATCGTCTGCATGGTTTCTTCGTCGGTGTGAACGCGGAAGGTTGGGTCCTCTTCGGCGAGACGCTGGAGAGCGATACCCATCTTTTCCTGGTCGGCTTTGGTCTTTGGTTCGACGGCAATCGCGACTGGAGGTTCTGGGAACGTGATGCTCTCGAGAGCGATCGGGTGCGCAACGTCACAGAGGGTATGACCGGTAAAGGTACTCTTTAGCCCGACAACTGCAGCAATATCACCGGCCGTAACCTGGTCGATCTCTTCGCGTTTGTCGGCGTGCATACGGACGATACGTCCGACACGTTCCTTCTCACCAGTCGTCGTGTTCAGGACATACGAACCGGCTTTTAGGACACCTGAGTAAACGCGGACAAAGATCAGTTTTCCGACGAATGGATCGGTTGCGATCTTGAACGCCAGACCAGCCATTGGTTCAGTGTCAGCAGGCTTTCGATCGATCTGATCGCCAGTCTTTGGGTTGGTTCCCCAAATAGCGTCAACATCGAGCGGGCTCGGCAGGTAGTCGACCATGATGTCGAGAAGCTTCTCGACAATCACGCCACGACCATCACCGCCACTAACGAGGAAGAAGTCACCAGCAAGGACTCGCTTGCGAAGTGCTGCTTTGAGCTCGTCCTGAGAGATTGAGTCTTCGCCTTCTTCGAGGAAGCGCATCATCAGTTCATCGTCAGCTTCGACGGCGTTCTCAACCAGGAGGCTGCGTGCGTTCTTACATTTTTCAAGCATATCAGTCGGGATTTCGCCTGGGATAAGCTCGTGATCAGCGTAGTCGCTGTAGGTGTATGCCTTCATATCGATGAGGTCAACGACACCGTTGATGGTCTTTTCAAAACCTATCGGGATGTGAACCGGGAAAGCGTTGCGGCTTAGACGGTTGTGGATCGACTCGAGAGACTTCCAGAAGTCACCACCGGTTTGGTTGATCTTGTTGATGAAGCAGATGCGTGGCACACCGTACTTGTTTGCCTGGCGCCAGACGGTTTCAGACTGGGCTTCAACGCCCATTTTGCCGTCGAACACAGTTACCGCACCGTCGAGGACGCGGAGTGAACGTTCAACCTCAACCGTAAAGTCGATGTGACCAGGTGTGTCGATGATGTTGATCTTGTGGTCTTTCCAAAAGCAAGTAACAGCAGCAGAGGTGATCGTAATACCTCGCTCTTTTTCCTGCTCCATCCAGTCCGTGGTTGCACCGTCACCGGCGCCATTAACGACACCAATCTTGTGTGTCAAACCGGTTCGGTACAGGATACCTTCGGTCGTCGTTGTCTTACCGGCGTCAATGTGCGCGATAATACCGATGTTACGGTACTTATCGAGCGGATAACTCTTTTCAGTAGCCATTAAAACCCTTTCGTCTTGTTATCAAAATTTGTTTGCATAGTTGTGTACTGTATTGCCATTTTCGCAAGTCGATAGGTGTATGCACGCATCGCTCGCTCCTTTACTTCTTTCCTAGAAATCTCCCTGAACGTGTAGTCGGTAGCTTCTGGTATAGAGCCGAACACCATCTCACGCACATCGCCTCCAAGGTCTTCGGTTTCAGCGACCATCACAGATCGAGCGACGATATCGCCACGGTCTGGTGTGCGAACATGGATATCTAGGTATGGCACAGGCTGCTTTAACCTCTTGCGAAGTGTGCAAACGCACGGTTTGCTTCAGCCATCTTATGGGTGTCTTCCTTCTTTTTGAAGGCAGCGCCAGCTTCGTTGTAAGCGTCGACGATCTCGGCCGCAAGGCGGGCATCGTATGGCATACCCTTGCGGGCACGAGCGGCTTGGACGAGCCACATGTAGGCGTAGTGGTTCTGGCGGTGTCCCTGGATCGGGAATGGAATCTGGTAGTTCGCACCACCGACACGGCGAGACTTGACCTCAAAGTTTGGCAGGATGTTTTTGAGCGCTTTTTCAAAGACTTCGAGTGGATCTTCGGACTTAAGTTTCTTCGCAGCGATCTCGAGTGCACTGTAGACTTGGCGTTCAGCAAGAAGCTTCTTGCCGTCGAGCATACTCTTGTTGATCAGGCGCTGAACCAGTACGGACTGGTATTTGCGGTCTGGGTTTAGGCGTCGCTGTAGGCTTTTGGTAACTTTACGAGGCATTACTTGTCCTCCTTCTTAGCGCCGTACTTAGAACGACCCTGCTTGCGCTTGCTCACGCCTTGGAGGTCGAGAGCACCACGAACGATGTGGTAACGAACACCTGGAAGGTCTGGTACACGACCACCACGAACGAGCACAACGGCGTGTTCCTGGAGGTTGTGACCTTCGCCACCGATGTAAGCCCACACTTCCTGACCATTAGTCAGGCGGACACGAGCAACCTTACGGAGGGCTGAGTTAGGTTTTTTCGGGGTTTTGGTCGTTACCTTGATACAAACACCGCGCTTGAGCGGGGCATCTTGGTCGTGGTAACGAGACTTCAGTGCGTTATGGATACGGCCGAGTGCTGGAGATTTACTCTTCTTCGCAGCAGTCTTTCGCGGCTTACGCACGAGCTGGTTGATAGTTGGCATGTGAAATGCGCTCCTATGGTTTTATTGATACTGATGAGCGAGATAACATCGGTGATAAGCCGCTGCTTCCCGGATAACACCCCGCCGAGCAGCATGCTCGCGAGATATGTCCCTTAGACGTTATGGAAGTGTACACGTGATCCCATAACTCCAAGAGAGGAAACTCACTTGAAATCATAGCAAAAAAAGACACTTTTGTCCAGATATGAAGAAAGCCCACCGAAGGAGCTCGGCGGGAGCTCTCTTCAGTAGGCCTATTGAACGGCAGCTTCGGTGCCCAGCGTGAGGATGCGATGTTGGATCTTGTCGAAATCCACCCTCTTGTCAGCTTCGGCGTGGAAGTTCTTGAAGGTGATCCTCACGATTCTCCGCGTCGCATTCACGTCCAGGATCGACGCGAGAGTGCGGGTCAGCTCGAAAAGCATCTCTCGCTTCTCCTCTGACAGGTCGAACATGAGTTCGATCGTTTTACTCTCCATGACATACTGAGGCTCCTTTGCAGAACCCTTTTTAGACATGTCTACTCCTTTAAAATCAGCGATGGACGGTAAAAGGTACGTTCATTTCTCATTATATCATCTATGTTGATAAATGTCAATATTGTCTCATGATGAAAGCCCACAGAAGGAGCCTGGGGCCTAAGGAAGTTTAAACTTCTTCGGCGAACTCTCTTCGATGGGCTGTGGGTAAATCTCCTCTCTGGGTTCAGGTCATGACTTGATGGATCGGCGCTTCAGATACCTGGACGTCGCCCAGAAAACAGCAGCCAGAACGAAACCCGAGTAGGCTCCAATCATGCTGTTGCCGCTGTGGAAACTGACGAGGAAGAAGTACATCGCCCACAGGAGGAACATCCAGCCGATAATGCGAGTCAGCTCGTGAGGCTCCCTGAGTCCTTTGGCCTTTGCCGACCTAAGCCGTGGCTGGTTCACCGTACTCTCCTCTCTGTCCGTTCATGCCGTTGATAATGAGCTTGGTGTAGTTACCCAGCAGACTCCTGGCGCTCATGTCCTGGACTTTCACGTGGAGCACCTGATATCCGACGCTTGACCGTACATGGATCTCGTGAGAGACGCTGACGATCATGTCTGGCATCTGATTGCGAAGCTGTTGCACGATGTCATCGACCTCGCTTGACCACCAGAATTTCTTGCCAGCCGGCAGAAACTCACCCAGGTCGAGACGGACCTCGCCCGAGTTCAATTTTCTTGCACGCATCTGTTTCATGCCCCCAAAGGTAGAAGATTTTGAAGTACCTGCGTCTTGCCGTGAACGACAAAGACCACCCTTTCGGGCAGTCATCGCATTAGTTATTTTATACCATGCTTTTAAATCTAAAACAACCCGCATATCACGGGTTGTTTTAGATTAGAGCAGTCGAGTACTAGATTTCTTCGCTGACTAATTCCTGTGTCGTAGTGACACCGGTACCGACAGGGATCTTGCGACCAATGATCACATTTTCCTTGAGTCCGTACAGTGGGTCGATACGACCAGTTACGGCAGCGTTGATCAGAACGCGAGTCGTGTCCTGGAACGATGCTGCTGAGAGGAAGCTGTCAGACCAGATCGAAACCTTGGTGATACCGAGCAGCAACTGCGTGAACTGTGCTGGCGTCTTACCTTCTTCGGTCAACTGACGGTTTTGCTCAACAACGGCCGCCTTTGAGACGATGTCGCCAGTGACGAACGGCGTGTCACCTGGATCTTCAATGGTAACGCGACTAAACATCTGGCGAACGATGATCTCGAGGTGCTTACCTGAGACGTTTTCACCCTGTGCTGCGTAGATACGAAGAATCTGGTTAACGATGTATCGCTGCGTTGCTTCGATACCCTTAAGACGCATGAGGTCTTGAAGGTTGATCGAACCGCTCGTCAAACGATCACCAGCCTCAACGCTATCACCATCGGCGACAAGCAGCTGCTTGAAGCCAGGGATTTCGTAACGTACTGGAGCCGATGAACCGCTCGTGATAACCAGTTCTTTCTTTGTAACTTCAACCTTACCGTCAAATGGCGCGATAACTGGAAGCGATTCGTCGTCGTTAGAGGCGAGAACGTCACCAGCGACGATATCCGTTCCACTCTTTACGCGGACGATCTGGCCGCCGAGCGCCATCCGCTCAACTTTACCGGTCTCAGGGGTGACCTGTACGACATACTTGTCGCCATCTTCCCACACCTGAACAAAACCAGTAACTTCGGTGAGGTACGCTTGACCCTTCGGGTTACGAGCCTCAAAGAGCTCATCAACACGAGGGAGACCCTGGGTGATGTCGTCACCAGCCTCACCACCGGAGTGGAAGGTGTTCAGTGTCAGCTGCGTGCCAGGCTCACCGACAGATTGGGCGGCGATAACACCGACTGGCTGCGCTTCGGCAATCAGTTTACCGGTAGCCATGTCGAGACCGTAGCTCTTGCGCGGAATACCACGGAGGTTAGCCGCTGAGAGTACGCTCATGATGTTGGCTTTAACGATCTTTTCATCTGCATCGATTGCGTCTGCCTTGTCACGAGTGATTAGCTCACCAACCTTGGCGTGACCTGGGATCTCAACAGCAGCGTATCGGCCGTAGAGACGATCACCAAACGGAATCATCGTGTCTTCGGTTTCACTTCGTGAGATAGCAAAGCCTGGATCGATCGGTTCTTCTTCGATTGTAAAGATGTCCTGTGATACGTCGACAAGACGGCGAGTCAGGTAGCCTGAGTCAGCGGTCTTTAGGGCGGTATCGATCAGACCTTTACGGGTACCACGGGTAGCGACGAAGGCTTCGAGTGGTGAAAGACCTTTCTTAAAGCTGCTTCGGATCGGCAGCTCGATCTCGTTACCGGTTGCGTCAACGACGACACCGATCATACCGGTCGCCCATTTGATGTTTGAGAGCGTACCACGAGCACCAGAGTCAACCATCACAGCGATAGAAGTGTCCTCTTGTTTGACGCGTTCCTCGAGAACGACGCCGATCTTTTTGTCGATATCGCGCCATGTTTCAACCGTGAGGCTGTAGCGCTCGTCTTCGGTGATCAGACCATTTTCGTATTGCTCAGAAACGAGTGCTGTGCGCTCATCACCTGAAGCAATGATGTCGTCCATCTCAGGAACATCAAAGTAGTCGTCCATACCGGTCGAAACAGCTGCGCGAGTTGCGTACTCAAGGCTGAGATCTTTGATGTCGTCAGCTGTTACAGCCGTCTGTTCTTGGCCGTAGTCGTTAAAGATACGAGCCAGTACGCGGTTGAGGTTCTTTTTGTTCATAACCTCTTCGACATACGGGAAATCGGCAGGCATGACTTCGTTAAAGAAGACGCGTCCGAGGGTTGTCTCTCGCATTTCACCCTTTGCGAAGATACGAATCGGTGACTGCAGCATGACTGCCCCGTGCTCAAAGCCCATAATCGCTTCCGCGACAGAACTGTATGCCTTGACCGTATCTCGTTGTGCTGAAGGCTTTGGATAGGTGAGGTAGTAACAACCGAGGATGATGTCCTGGGCAATGTTAAGTACCGGTGAACCATCGGCAGGCTTCAGGAGGTTGTTAGTAGCAGACATAAGCTCGCGAGCTTCGCGCTGTGCGTCGTCGCTGAGCGGAAGGTGAACAGCCATCTGGTCACCATCGAAGTCGGCGTTGAAACCTTTACAAACGAGTGGGTGTAGCTGGATAGCCTTACCTTCGATAAGCTTTGGCTGGAATGACTGGATAGACAGACGGTGAAGTGACGGCGCTCGGTTAAGAAGAACGTACTTGCCTTTGATCACTTCATCGAGTGCGTCCCAGACGATACTATCGCCAGAGTCGATCAGACGGGTTGCTGAACGGATGTTATGAGCGTACTCCCCACGGAGCAACCAGCTAATGACAAACGGTTTGAACAGCTCGAGCGCCATTTGCTTTGGAAGACCACACTGGTGAATCTTGAGCTCAGGTCCTGCGACGATAACCGAACGACCAGAGTAGTCGACACGCTTACCGAGGAGGTTCTGGCGGAAACGACCCTGCTTACCCTTGAGCATGTCGCTCAGGCTCTTCAGGCGGCGACGGCCACCGGTAGCTGAGACGGCACGACCACCACGAGCGGCCGAGTTGTCGATCAACGCGTCAACGGCTTCTTGGAGCATACGCATCTCATTGCGGCGGATAACTTCCGGTGCGTTGAGATCCATCAGTTTCTTGAGACGGTTGTTACGGTTGATGACGCGGCGGTAAAGGTCGTTGAGGTCACTGGTCGCAAAACGGCCACCGGTTAGCTGAACCATCGGACGAAGATCCGGTGGGATAACCGGTAGAACGCTGACACAGGTACTCTCTGGCTTGACGCCGGCACGCTGCATACCCTCAAGAACCTTGAGTCGTTTCATGATCTTCTTCATTCGCTGACCCTTAGCGGTCGCGACTTCTTCGGTCAGCTCAGCAATGAGTTTGTTAAGATCAATCTCTTTTAGGAGTGACTGGAGTGCAAGACCACCCATGCCGACGCTTACGAGCTCTTCGTACTCTTCTGGAAGCGCACGGTAGTCGTTCTCAGAAATGAGGGCGCCCTTGACGAGGCTCTCGAGCTGAGTTTTCTTGATCAAGTAGCTTTCGTTAAGCTCATCGAGTTCACGAGTTTGCTCAGCGGCAAGTGCCTTAACATCAGCCGACTCGTCTTCTGCAGCTTTTTCGAAACGGATCTTGATAGCCATACGGCCTGCTTCGAGTTCTGCTTCGGCGTCAGCCAACATCAGGTCACGCTTTTCGGTTTCGACGTTCAGGATAACGTAGCTGGCAAAGTAAGCTACGCGTTCGAGCGCACGAACTGGGATACCGAGCAGCAAGCTCATCGCAGACGGTGCACCACGCATAAACCAGATGTGTGCTACCGGAGCAGCAAGCTGGATGTGAGCCATGCGCTCGCGACGAACGATGCTACGGGTTACGAGCTCACCGTTCTTGTCGACGGCGGCTTCGCGTGAACGAACACCTTTGAGTTTGGCGTCATGCGGGTTGATGTCTTTGACAGGGCCAAAGATTCGCTCACAGAACAATCCATCACGCTCAGGTTTCTGGGTTCGGTAGTTAATAGTTTCTGGTTTGGTAACTTCGCCGTAGCTCCATTTGAGGACATCTTCGGCGCTGGCTACCGCCAGGCGCACTGCATCAAAGTCAGCAATGCTAGTGTCGGTTACGAGACGACTCATTTAGAGCTCCTCCTTCTCAGTTTCATCTTTGAATTCATCAGCGGTTTCAATACTCATACCCTCACCGAGATCGATCGCACCGAGCTCATCAGCTTCGTCGCCGACAGTCGTTTCGTATTGATCAGTGGTTGTTGAGGTTGAGGTTTCTGCTTCGATATCACCAACGAGAATCTGTTCGGCGTCAACAATCGCGTCTTCAGACTCGTCAACCAGATCAACACGGAGACCGAGGCCCTGGAGTTCTTTGACGAGGACGTTAAATGACTCTGGAATCTTCGGACCGGTGATCGGCTCGTTCTTGATGATGGCTTCGTAGGCTTTGGCACGTCCGTAGACATCGTCAGACTTGATGGTGAGCATTTCCTGAAGCGTTGTCGCGGCACCATATGCCTCGAGCGCCCAGACTTCCATCTCACCGAAGCGCTGACCACCGTTTTGCGCTTTACCACCAAGCGGCTGCTGGGTAACCATCGTGTATGGACCAATAGATCGGGCATGGATCTTGTCCGCGATCATGTGGTGTAGCTTGATGATGTACATAGAGCCGACAGTAGTACGTTCCTTGAATGAGTCACCGGTGCGACCATCAAAGAGTTGAACTTTGCCGTCTTCGGGTAGACCTGCGCGTGTAAGCTCAGACTTAATCTTTTCGTTCGTTACTCCGTTGAATGGTGGGGTCGCAACCTTGTAGCCAAGTGCACGCGCCGCCATACCGAGGTGGGTCTCGAACAACTGCCCGAGGTTCATACGGCTCGGGACACCGAGTGGGTTCAGGATCACGTCAACAGGCGTACCGTCTTCCATGAATGGCATGTCAGCCTCAGGAAGGATACGGGCGACGACACCCTTGTTACCGTGACGACCGGCCAACTTGTCACCAACAGAGACCTTGCGGAGCTGTGCGACAAAGATTTGGACCTGCATAAGCACACCGGCTTTGAGTTCGTGACCGTGCTCACGGCTAAAGATCTTAACGCCAACAACCTTACCGGTGTTGCTGTGACCCATGCGCTGTGAGGTGTCACGGACATCCTTGGCTTTTTCACCGAAGATGGCGCGGAGAAGTCGTTCTTCTGAACTGAGCTCCTGCTCACCTTTTGGCGTAATCTTTCCAACCAGGACATCACCAGCTTTCACTTCAGCACCGACACGGACAATACCGTTTTCGTCGAGGTGGCGAAGTGATTCTTCGGATACATTCGGGATGTCGCGCGTAACAATTTCTGGACCAAGCTTGGTTTCACGAACTTCAACCATGTAGTCTTTGATGTTGATACTGGTTAGCTCATCATCTCGGACGAGCCGGCTCGATAGAATAATCGAGTCATCCATGTTGTAACCACCCCATGGCATAAAGGCAACGAGGAGGTCGCGACCGAGTGCGAGTTCACCATCAGAGATGCTGGCACCCTCGATGAGGATATCGCCCTTTTTAACCTTGTCACCACGAGAGACTACGACGCGCTGGTTGATCGAACGGTCGTCGTTGCTCTGTTGGAAGTGAACGAGCTCGTAGGTACGAACATCTTTCGAACCATATTTGACCTCGACAGCATCTCCGTCTGCGCGGATGATCTCACCATCGCCATCAGCGACGATAAGCTGCGAGGTGTTGCGGGCGATATCGCCTTCGACGCCGGTACCGACGACAGGGCTAGTAGTCTTCACGAGTGGGACGGCCTGACGTTGCATGTTAGAACCAGTAAGGTTTCGGTCAATACGGTTCTTTTCAACAAATGGGACGAGTGCAGCAGTTGTACCGATGACATGCATACGGCTTGCGTCCATGAAGGTTACTTCACTAGCATCAACTTCACCTGGTGCTAGGTGCTTGCGAGCGCTGACGCGTTCTTCGACGAATACACCCTTGGCATCGGTTTCATTGCTGGCATCAGCGATGGTTTCTTTTGCTTCTTGGGCTGCGTCCATGTAGACGATGTCTTTCGTAACTTTGCCGTCTTTGACGCGAACATATGGAGCTTCGAGGAAGCCGTATTCGTTGACGCGTGCATAGCTTGCCATGTTGAGCACGAGGCCGATGTTGGCGCCTTCTGGTGTCTCGATGATGTCTACTCGACCGTAGTGAGTCGGGTGCGCATCACGAACTTCGAGTCCGGCGCGTTCACGAGAGAGACCACCAGGGCCCATTGAGCTGAGGCGGCGTTTGTGTGAAAGCTCTGAGAGGGGGTTGGTCTGATCCATGAACTGTGAGAGCTGTGAGCTCGCGAAGAATTCACGGACGGCAGCAACGACTGGGCGGGCGTTGATGAGTTGGCCTGGAGTAACAGTTTCGATGTCGCTCACACTCATGCGGTCTTTGGCGTTGCGGTCCATGCGGAGCATACCGATACGGAACTGTCGGGCAACGAGCTCACCGACGAGTTTGATGCGGCGGTTAGACAGCGCATCGATATCATCAGGTGCTTCTTGGGTGTTGTTCAAACGGATAATCTCGCTGATGATCCCAATCAGGTCTTCGAGTCGCATGACACGGTTTTCGGTAGTATTCGGAACATTGAAACCGAGGCGTTGGTTCATCTTGTAACGACCAACGCGGCTGAGGTCGAAACGCTTGAAGTCAAAGAACATGCGTTCGATCATCTGCTTTGCGTTATCGACGGTTGCGAGGTCGCCCGGACGGAGACGGCGGTACACTTCGATCAACGCTTCGTTAGTTCCCTTTGAAGGGTCTTTTTCGATCGTTGCGTCGATGTAGCTCGTTTCGCCAGTGTCGACGTCTTTGAAGAGTTCCTTTATCGCGTTGTTGCCAGGGTAGCCAAGGGCACGAAGCAGCGTCGTAACCGCAATCTTGCGACGGCGGTCGATCTTGACGTAGATAGCGCCGTTCGCGGCGGTCTCGAACTCGAGCCATGCACCACGGCCGGGAATGAGCTTCGCACCGTAGTTGTTG
>CAMPIR010000021.1 GCA_946886435.1 uncultured Candidatus Saccharibacteria bacterium
GGCAACGACATTTTTCTCGCCGAGCGTATCGATATCGAGTGCGCCCTTACTGGCGAAATGTTCGAGAGCTCGTTTGAGAAGCAGCGGACCAGATGCACCCTTGACCCGGTATACGGCTTCACCTTCCGGTCTCACGAACTCAAGATCGGGGTATTGGCGAGCCAGCTCGACAGGATAATCAAATAGCTTAGCATTTTTGGGACGAAGTTCTGTGATGACCGACTCCACCTGTGGAATGATATCTCCCGCCTTATAGATCACGACCGTATCACCGATTCGTACATCCAGCCGTGCGATTTCATCTGCGTTATGTAGACTGGCATGCTGAACCGTAGTACCGGCCACATCAACTGGGTCAAACACGGCAACAGGCGTTGCCGCGCCAGTCCGTCCGATACTGATCACAATATCTCGAACGACCGTTGTAGCTTGCTCGGCAGCGTACTTGTAGGCCACCGCCGCTCTCGGGTTTTTACCAACGACACCGAGTTTTTCGTACTGCTGTCGATCATTTACCTTTATAACGAGGCCGTCAGTATTGTACGGAAGATCATGTCGTTGCTTGTCCCAGATATCCACGTAGCGCATGACATCGTCCAGTGAGGTAAAAACTTCCGCCTCAGGTGAGGCATATATCCCCAAGTCTCGCATAGCCTCGTAAGCAAATAGATTCGTCGGCACCTCGCTAGCGTCGTCGCGTAGCAGGTCGTAACCGATAAAGCTCAGGGGGCGTTCGGCAACCAGCTTCGGATCGAGCTGGCGAATCGTACCGGCAGCAAGATTACGCGGGTTTTTAAATGTCGCAAGTCCAGCTTTTTTCCTGGTTTTGTTCAGAGTATCGAACTCGCTTTTATACATAACTATCTCCCCACGAATCTCGGTGCGGCCAACACGGAACTGCTTATTTCCGGGAGTCTCAACGAGACGGAGTGGTACATTTCTGATTGTACGGACACTCATTGTTACGTCCTCACCAACCCGACTATCACCACGTGTCAGAGCCTGGGCCAGTTCACCATCTTGATAGATCAACGCACATGCGAGCCCGTCTTTCTTTATGTCGCAGAAAAACTCGTGCTGAGTACCCGGCAGCAGTTTGTCCATACGGCGGATCCAAGCTTCGACCTCCTCTCGCGAAAACACATCGTTGAGTGAAATCATTGGTTTTCTATGGGCAACTTTTTGGAACTTTTCGAGTGGTTTACTGCCAACTCGCTGCGTAGGGCTGGCTGGATAAACCTGCTCAGGATGAGCGAGCTCGAACGCTTTTACCTCCCGTATGAGACCGTCATAAACCGCATCATCAACGCTCGGATCATCGAGAACATAGTACTCGTACGAATATGTTTCGAGCAGCTTGAGCAGCTCACTATAACGAGCCCGACTAACTTCGGCCATCAACTACCTTTCGGTACAAAAGATAGCCATAGACCACCGCATATATATAAACTATCAACGCCGTGAGCTGAATCATTAGCGAGGACAACAGCACCCCTGCGCCACCAAGCAACCGACCGAGGAATATCACCATAATAGCAACGGCCGCAAACCCAACGAGACAGACGAGACCTAGCCAGATAAATCTCAGCAGTAACGCAGTGCGTCTGCCTGAAACGAGCTGACGAGCTGAACGCCATGCTTCAAAAGGATACATACCCGGGATTGTCGCCACTATGGCTGCAAATACAGTAGTGACCAGCCAGTACAGCGTAATGACGCCGATCAATATGAGTCCGGCGGTAGCACCTATTTCGAACAAAAGTCCCTGGAGTGCACCGCCCAGCATCGATACGACGTTTGTTGCAATCGCAAGTGGCAATAGCTGCAGTAGACCGACAATACAGATAACACCCACGGCAATAATCGGTGCCCCGGCGCTGTAGAGCCCATCCCGAAACCGCACATCACTATCCGCAAGCCGACGTCGCATCAGCCAGATCGTCGTTAAGGCCACAAAAAGATAGATGAAACCGGAAACGATCTGCTGTGTCTCAGTGAGGTTCACGTTCTGCCCGCCGCCAAGAACCGATAACAAAAGTACGCCGATCTCGAGCGCGCCTCGAGTCAACCCATCGGCCGCCTCACCGCTGAACAGCGACGCCATGTCTTGAGCCGACTGGTACTGAGCATATTGACTAACTCCTATAACGAGCAGTATTGCTACCCAACCAAAGGCCAAGATTCGAGCGAAGAGTTGCTTATCATTCCAGGCAAAATCCCATGAGGCCCGCGTATGGGCAAGTAAACCCGGTAACTTTAGGTGAGTGGTCTTCGATACCGACGTCTTAGATTTGGCTTTTGTAGTTGATGCCACTCGACTGTTTTCCTTACGAGACAAGGTGTTTTTTTTAGTGGAACGTGACTGGGTTCGTTTTTGTCGCGCCATGCTTTGACTACCTAAAACTTGCTGCCCATGTTGCGTAGGCGTGCGGCACGCTCAGCGATTGGCGGGTGCGTACTAAATGCGCTCATTAACGCTGATCGCTTGAGAGGGTTCGCAAAGAAAAGATGAGCGGTTGAAGTATTTTGGCGTCGAACAGCCGTGCCGACAGAGCCAAGTTTCTCGAGCGCGCTTGCGAGCGCCTCTGGGTCGCGAGTCGTCATGGCGCCGGTCGCATCGGCCAGATACTCACGTTGCCGCGACACAGCCGCCTGGATAAGCAGCGCTACGATAGGTGATATGAGTGCCGCAACGATACCGATAACAAGAAAGATTGGGTTGCGGTTTTCGCTGTTACCAAACCAAAACATACGCACCAACACATCAGCGATCAAGCCGATGGCGCTCACCAGGCCAAACACGATCATCATGACTCGGATGTCGTAGTTCTGGACATGACCCATCTCATGCGCCATGACCGCCTCGAGCTCACGATCATCCATCAGATCGAGAATGCCAGATGTCGCAGCCACATGGGCATGTCGTGGGTCACGGCCAGTCGCAAAGGCATTTGGCGCAGGATCGTCGACGATATACACCTTTGGCATCGGCATACCGTTTGTGATCGATAGATTTTCGATCATGCGGTAGAGACGGGGGTTGTCGCTCTTTTGAATCTCTTTCGCCCCATTCATGCTGAGTGCAAGTTTCGCAGCCAGAAAATACTGAATCAACGCATAAATACCCGCTCCGATGAGCGTTCCCCAAAAGATGCCCGTACTACCGTAGATCGCGCTAAATACCCAGCCAAGGCCTGCGATAATTACGATGAAAAGCAGGATGATGAAAAAGGTATTGCGCTTGTTAGCGGCGATTGCACTATACATAAACTACCCTAGCTACTCCGAACTAGAACTTTACTTCGACAGGCTTCTCAACTGATGCCATGTCTTCGACTTCGAAGAACTCTTTGTTCGTAAAGCCAAACATACCTGCTACGAGGTTACTCGGGAACTGCTGGATCTTTGTGTTGAGGTCACGGACGCCACCGTTATAAAAGCGACGTGATGCCTGAATCTTGTCTTCCGTGTCAACCAGTTCAGCTTGAAGCTGCTGGAAGTTTTCGCTCGCGCGAAGCTCAGGATACGCCTCTGAAACGGCGAAGAGACTTTTGAGGGCTCCTTCGAACTGGTTCTCTGCTTTTGCAGCCTCTGCAGGGCCCTTTTCAGTTGCGTTCAGGACGTTCGCACGTGCTTCGGTAACGGCCTGGAAAACCTCTTTTTCATGAGCAGCGTAGCCTTTTACGGACTCGATCAGGTTCGGGATTAGATCAGCACGACGCTTGAGTTGAACCGTGATGTCACTCCACGCCTCTTGGACACGAACGTTGAGCTTGACGAGGCCGTTATAGGTTGCCCATAGGAAGATACCGACGATGACTACGAGGCCGAGCACTACCCATAAAATAATATCCATTGCTATATGTACTCCTTAGTGTTTGCTCTCTTCAGTATACCTGTTTAGCGTCCAAAAAACAGCCGCAACAGATAGTTTTTAGTCATCGCGATTGGGCAGGAGGCTACCCCTTTAAATTAATACTTATTTGGCGACGTAGTCGCTCTACGTGCCCGGTTATCTTTATTCCAATACAGCCGCATCATCCGTTAAGGTGTTGCGATTAAAGCGTACTCCCTCGCCTGGGTTTGCCGCCGATGAGCTACGCAAACCAGTGTAATAAGTATTTACAGACGAGAATCTTCGTATGCTCGGCGCGGGAGTGATTTCCAGACAATAGCCGTAGTTGCCACGACCACCATCGCGGCAGCGACACCTGCGTAAACATACATACTTTCGCCGGTGTTAGAAAGTGATCCGGTTGCAACTTCGTCTTCCGCACCGAGTACGGCAACCGGGTCAACGATGATCCCGTTAACAGCTCCATCCTCATCGAGAGCCCCGCCGTCAGTAACTGTGTAACTAAGGCTTGTAAATGTTTGAGCGCCGAGTACTTTGTTTGCAATCGTTACTTGAGTAGTGATGTCCCGAGATGTAGTGAGACCGGTATTTACCTTGGCCACCCTCCAGCCAGCAGTATCGTACTGTTTGTCGAGAAGGATCTCTATCTGTGAACTTTGTCCTGGGTTATCGCACGTGAGCGCAAACGACCATGCACCGAGGATGTGAGTAGTCGCACCGCTCAGCGAGGCAGTGCTGCCGATAACATCACAATCACCTGCGGCAACGATAGTATTGTAGTCGCCCGTTTTTGCGTTCATTAAGGTCACTACATGGCTCTGTAGTGAATCAGTTGTTCCGTCGTAGTTCGCGTCACCGATGTTCGGTCCGGCCGCCTCGATGTAGTCTTTGACACCGTCGGCATCAGTATCTGGTGCTTCAGTGACAGTCACGGTTACTGTTGCCATATCGCTCGTGCCGCCATATTGACCACTACATGTCAGCGTATAGATGAGTGTGCTCGTTGGGCTCACTGCTCGCGTACTACTCAGAGTAACGCTACCGATGCCTTGGTTAATCGTACAGGCGGTACCAGCCGCTACGCTCCAGGCAAGTATACTGCTCTGAGCTGGCGCACCAGTGATACTAGCCGGCGAGGCCGTAAAGCTAGTAATATCAGCGTTTATCGGTGAAGGGTTCACGGTGACAGCCGCGCTTTCCGTATCACTCGCGCCACCGTTAAGCCCTTGGCATGTCATTGTATAGGTAGTGGTTACCGTCGGTGAAACTGACTGTGATCCACTAAGCGCTACCGCCCCAACCGCTTGGTTTATCGAACAGTTCTGTCCGGTCGACACCGTCCAGTCAAGCGTTGAGGATTGGCCTTCGATTATAGTGCTTGGAGTCGCGGTAAAGCTGGAGATATTTGCGTTAACTGGGGCTGGACTGACCGTGACTGATGCTGTAGCGCTATCAACGGTACCACCATTGAGCCCGTCGCACGTCATCGTGTAGGTAGTGGTTACCGTCGGTGAAACTGACTGGTTTCCAGCCGCGCTCACTGCGCCGACCGACTGGTCAATCGAACAGTTTGTGCCCGCGCCGACACTCCAGCTCAGCATGGAGCTCTGGCCTTCTGTGATAGTGGTTGGTGAGGCCGTAAAGCTTGCTATATTCGCGTTGACCGGCGAAACATCGAACGTTACTGTAGCTTGGGCGCTATCACTTGCGCCGCCGTTCAAACCTTGACAGGTGAGCGTGTAGGTAGTGGTTACCGTCGGTGAAACTGACTGGTTTCCAGTCGCCGCCACAGCTCCAACCCCTTGGTCGATTGTACAGGTTTGGCCGGCATTGACGGTCCAGACGAGCGTTGAGCTCTGGCCTGTCGTGATAGTGCTGGGTGCAGCAGTAAAGGTTGCGATATCCGCGTTGACCGGCGCCGGGTTTACCGTGACGGTTGTTTGTGCGGTATCACCGGCGCCTCCGTTTTGACCGCTGCAGGACAACGTGTAAGTCGTGGTCGCTGTTGGTGAAACTACCTGGCTTCCGCTCAAACCCACGCCTCCAACACTGTTATCGATCATACAGCCGGTTCCTGCGTTTACCGTCCAGCTCAGCGTCGAACTCTGCCCATCGGTAATCGTGGTCGGTGCAGCACTAAAGCTTGCGATGTCGGCGTTTACTGGCGGTGCGTTATTGACCGTCACACTTACGGCGCTACTGGTTTGGATATTCCCTGATAGGTCATAGGCGCGAACGGTTAGTGAATGTGCCCCATCAGATGCTGTGGTCGTGTCCCAGTTATAGCTATAGGGTGCAACGTTGTCGGTACCGAGTAGCGTTGTGCCAGCTCGATAGAACTCAACGTAATCGATAGCATCATTGTCAGTTGCACTGGCTTGAATAGCCGTAGTAGCGCTCACTGCCGCACCATCCGTCGGGCTGGTGATTGACGTCGTTGGCTGTGCTGTGTCATTTAGGCAGTTATCGCCCGTCCCCGTCGGCGTACAGCTATCACTCAACAGCATGACGCGGTCTAACTCAAGATCTTCGGTGCCGGCAGTGAGGACTAGCGTGTGTGTACCCACCGCAAGGTCAATTGTTGCCTTATCCACGGTTGAGCCGTTCTCATAGTCAACCCATGTCAATGCTCCAGCCGTCAGGGCTGTTTGCCCGACAGTAAAACATTCACCGTCGAGATATACTTGGTATTCGACCGGAGTGGTGGATGGAGCTTTCATTCGACTCCAAATAGTGTACGTGCCCGTCGCAGGAACGGTAATCGTTTGCGTAGATTTGCCAGTCGTACTAGCAGGCTCGCTGCCACACGCCGCAGCGCTTACTGGTGCCGTATTAAAATGACCGGCCGCAAACAGCGAACCGGCTATAGCCAACAAAGAAAATATCTGGATTTTTGGTGCTCCACGCACCAAACGGAGTATGTCACTCATCTCTTTATATTACCTTTTTTGAATGTTTGTCTCTACTCTGCCTTGTCGCCATCGTATCGCCTGTGTTTATCGTTGTCAAGTACTTTTTACAATGATCTTATATAGAGGTGGGAACGAAATAAAAACAAAAACAGCTCTCTTGGAGCTGCCTTCTGGTGGGCGAGGAGGGACTTGAACCCTCAAGGTTGTTTAGACCAGCGGATTTTAAGTCCACCGCGTATACCGATTCCGCCACTCGCCCCTATCGTGGAGGCACGTACGGGAGTCGAACCCGTCTAAAAGGTTTTGCAGACCTCCACGTAACCGCTCCGCCAACGCGCCAGAACCACGATACTAGAGTAGTATAACAAACCACTGGAGGAATACCGAGACGATGCGATAGGTTACGGACTACCTACGGTTCAGCGCACGGGTCAATTCTTGCCGTTCAAATACCTGCCAGCTACACTGACAGCAAATGATGGTAGGATGATGAACACCGAGGCCATAAGTATCCTCATGAGCAGCTGATTGAGCGGCGCGCTGTCATCGGGTCCACCAAATAAAACCATTAGAATCCCTGTTACGCCAAATACGAGTGAAGCTACGATAAATACCTTCGTTGCTATCTTTTCCATCACAAACCTCCTTTAGATTTCTTATATTCCAAAATATCACCCGGCTGACAATCAAGTGCCTTGCAGATCGCCTCCAGCGTTGATAGACGGATGGCTTTCGCCTTGCCGTTTTTGAGAATAGACAGGTTTGCCATCGTTATGCCAACCCGCTCAGAAAGCTCGGTCACACTCATCTTGCGTCGGGCGAGCATCACATCGATGTTGATTATTATTGCCATAATACTGCCTTAGACCGTGAGGTCATTCTCCGACTTTATATCGACAGCATTCTGGACTAACTTCTGAAATACAGCCGCAGCAGTTGCGATCACAAACGACGCACCGATGATGACGATACCTATTGCTACGACACCGGGTGCGTCATCTTTGTCGGCAACATAAAAGACATATGGCATACCCGCGGCATAGAGTCCGCTGATAGTGAGTGCGCAGTATTTTATAGTTCGAAACGCCCCCACTGACGACACTGAAAATGCCTCGTTCTTATCGATATTGCCGAGCAGCTTCCATCCCTGATGAAGCGCGATGAAAAACGGTATCGCTGGTATATACATACCGAGCAGGATAGGGTCATACCCCCCGATATCAAACGAACCGATCGTCTGAGGCAATGCAAAAACACAAAGACCTAGTACTATAAGCCCGATCATGACAATGGCTACTCGTAGGAAAAATGTCGATCCGCGTTCCATCTAAAAATACCTTTCATTGTTAGTGGTATGGTCTAGTTTTAGCACACAATTTATTGTTTTACAATAAATATGTGTTGTTTTATGCTAATTTGCACGCAGAAATGGATATTTTATCTTTCATATATCCTCGAACCCTATGATATCGCACCCCAATTTACACGACCATAACCATTCAAAGCCTCATTTGGATTTATACCAAAAACACCGATTTTACTCGGTGTTTTATATAGATACTTTGACAATAATGTCTTAGTACGGGTTACTCTGCGATTGGAAAACCTAGTAGGCTTTGGTTGCGCCGTCTTCTACTGCTTTTTCTGCATTGTCCTTTGACATCATTGCACAAACAGTTGTTCCGCATTTTTCATGCTTGCCTTTAGCCATGAAACCGCCAGTTTTAGTTTGAACTACTTCTGGTGCTGACAGCTCAACGCCTTTTTCCTTACATTTAACACAATAACCTGTGACCATATCTGTCTCCTTCTGATTTGATTGTTATAGCATAGCTTGCTTCACCATGCCTGTCTAATCTTATTTTCTAGCCCTCAGAAAAGCATAGAATTTATTTTGTGTCACGAAGAACTACGACGCGTATCATGCATAAGTCAGCAGACGAGAGCGAGAGCTAAGAATACTCCTGGTTATTATTGATTTCTGAAGAGGCCAGGAGTTAGGATTATCATAAACCACGAGAAAAGCCGATCGCGAGGACCGGCTCTTTTCGTGGTGCGGGTAAGGAGACTCTAACTCCTGGCCTCTTCCTTGGCAAGGAAGCGCTCTAACAACTGAGCTATACCCGCATGTCGTTGATTCGTTGACTATTGTACCGAATCTTCCCTGTAACTGCAAGGAGTACGACTACTGTAAATGCTGTGTGGCTAAACGCCCATAAGTCCGATAATCAAAGCCATGATCATCAGAGTAACGAATTCGTGTGAAACGTTCAGAAACGTTAATTTCTTGCGTCTGCTCTCGAACGCATCATGCACATAGATGCGAGCCGCTGTCAGCCCTAGCCAGAGTCCAAATGCAGTCATCAGGGTATCCTGAAGGAATGCATTTTGAAAGAATTGATTTGACAAGAATGCGGTATACGCCAACACATGAGCCGTCACCAACGAAGCAATGACTGTTGACCCGAACAACCACACCATCTCTTTGGTCGATGTCTTCCGGTTCAGGTCAACGCGAGCCAATTTTGCCCACAGAGTACCGAAAACTTTCGGCGTATACCAGATCGAGCCCACCACCATCGTCGATAACGCTGCGAGAACTACCGCCCAATAATTTATTTCGACTTCCATAGATCCTCCTTACTACGTTGGTAGTTTGATTGTATGCCTCAGGTGTATCAAAGAGCAAGGCTGGATTATGAGTGCCCTATGCGGTTTGCCATCTTAATTGATCTTGTATTCTCTGCACGATAGAGATTAATTACATCATCAACCACTCGGTATCGGATCTCCGGATTCGTGGTAAACGTTGCCGGACTGTACGTTACCTGGAGCGTTCTCATCGAACTGCGCGAAAGGCTGGTAAACCCCACATAACGGATTATAGTGTGTCGAGAATCGGTTGTTGATTACACGAATACTACTTGTTTGAGTGGCGTATACATGAGTTTCGCCTCCACGGACACAGATAGTACCGCCCGCCACCAGGTTATCCTGAAATAAATAGTCTGTCATAGGAGCATAGTCGCTGTACATATTGACGGACGAGGAACAGTTGTCCCCGACACACATAAATGTATTGTGTGTAACCGTAAAACCGGTACCACCATGTGAAGAGATCGCTGTACGATGATCACCCTCCCAAGTACGGTGACAATAGATATATGAATCGGTTACACTTACGCCTCCACCGATTAGCTGCATGCCACGAGCACAGTTATGAACTTTGATGTGATCAAACGAATGGTCACCCCCACACCTCTGGTATATAGGTAGTGCATTACTGTTTATGTTGCTCATATCTACTTCAGTGTATTCAATCGTCAAGTTGGTCGGACAGGTCGGTGAATCAGGGCCAATGTCTAATGGGTATAAGCCTGAGCCCATAATCGCCACATCTCTGACTACTACGTTATTGTGATTGATATCCAGCCCGCCATTTATACATACATTATCAAATACCTGTCCGTCGCTGGTTGTCTGAATCCTGCCAGTAAGTGTCGTAGCGCATTCGTACCGAGGACCCGTACTGGAAGCTGTTGGCCAGCCACAAAGATCCGGCAACGTCCAACCGCCTGCGGCAGGAGTGCCGGCCGCGCAGTCGCTACTATTACCAAACCGTACAGCCTGGCCGCTGGAAGCATTAGCGTCAGCAACAGTTATCGCGCCCCCAGAGAGTGTACCGGATTCAGGTTGAACTGAAACCATGGGGCCATAAGAAAACGCCAGTGCCGTGATGGCCGGGATGACAACTATTACCGCTGAGAGCGGCAGGATAGCACGTTTAGGCAGCCACTGTAGACGTGAAGAGATCGTGTTCACGAACCGTTGATGAATCCGAAGCGCCATAGTTCCCCCTTAGAGCTCCCGCTTACTTTAAACACAGTGTACTACCGCGTGGTAGGATCTGCAACATGTATTCCAAGCTATCTTTTCGCGAACTGTCGTCTTAAGTTTCTCATAGTACATTCATGCCAAAGAAAAATCCCGATCGCACGGATCAGGATTTTTCTTTGGTGGCTCCTCCCAGACTTGAACTGGGGACACAAGGCTCTTCAGGCCTCTGCTCTACCAACTGAGCTAAAGAGCC
>CAMPIR010000022.1 GCA_946886435.1 uncultured Candidatus Saccharibacteria bacterium
GACATAAACAATATATTATGCTAATGTAAAAGAGTACACATATCATGTGTGATATAAGGTTAATGGGAAACAGGGGTAGACAGGTAAACTTCTCGCAGGTTTAGCTGTTTTCTTTTTCCCGGAAATAATAAAGGAGACCACCTAACATGGCTGGAACTAAAGCTGGCGGCATGAAAGCTGCTCAAACTAACAAAACTCGTCACGGTAGCGACTTTTACGCAAAAATCGGTGCCAAGGGCGGCATGAACGGCAACACCGGTGGCTTTGCTGCCAACCGTGACCTCGCTCGCATCGCAGGCGCTAAGGGCGGCCGTATCAGCCGACGTGGCAAAGTCACGACTCAGACGGCAAAAAAGATCGACATCGTTCTCTAAGGAACCGTCGACAACCAAAAAACCCTGTTACATAGATTTGTAGCAGGGTTTTTTGGTTAGGAAAGAGAGGTGCGTTTGAGACGACAGCGCCTGGCTTCGTTAACATGCCAGGTGGCGTTGCAACCGAGACACTGGTAGGTGGATTCATCTGTTTGAATGCCGGTCAGTTGGCATTTTGGACAGCGACTTCGTGCATGCAGCCAGTCACGGTAGCTATCGAGCATCTCTTCGATCAGTTCAGTCTCGATCGTCAGCCCGTAGTGAGGGGCGAGCGTGTCCCTGGCAAGTTCCCAGGCTTCACGTTCGATTTTTAGTAGGTTGATGTCGCGGTTATACCCCTGGTGACCCAGTAGGGCATGGGCTGTTTCGTGCAGAAGGGTTAGCCGATCGAGTGAAGAGTCGAGAGCCGCAAAATAGACGGTCTGGTTTGTTGGCGACCAGTAAAAGTCATCACCCGGTTCAAACGTGACGACGGGATGATCCCGCCTGAGCTCAGTCAGCAGCAAGCTTGTCTTTGCCATAGTAATAGCAGCCGTAGACGACGGCTTCCTCAGGGTACTGGGCCTGGCGGATCTCAGGTAGATCGATGTGTGGTGGAAGGTGTTCTTTTAGGATGCGGTTCAAGGGAACCCGGTACTGTTCATAGTACGTGCCGATGCTCCCGCCGATAACGATAACATCTGGTTGTAATACGGGGATGATCGCAAGAAAGCCGCGACTGATCTTGTCGGCTATCTGGTTCCAGACCGATCGGCTCTTTATGTCGCGCGCGTACTTGCCGTAGGTGTTGTAGATGGATTTCCCAGAGGCAAAGCTCTCCCATCGCATGACGCGACCATCGTATTCAACGAGACTGTGGCCGCCTTCGCTTGCGCTCAGTCCAGGAGCGATGTGGCCGTCGAGAATGATGCCAGTGCCGATGCCGGTACTGATAGTGACGTAGAGACAGCTACCTGGTGTTTTTCTCATCATGCGAGCCTCGGCGAGGCCGGCGAGGTTGGCATCGTTCTCGAGCCAGACAGGACAACCGAAGGCAGCCTTTAGTGGTGAAGCGATGTCAAAGTTCTGCCACGGCAAGTTACTTCCACCCCATACGATACTGTTTTTTCGAATGATACCGGGAGCACCGATGACGATGCCATCAA
Source organism: uncultured Candidatus Saccharibacteria bacterium (assembly GCA_946886435.1). The sequence goes on from CAMPIR010000022.1 coordinate 1,520, forward strand.
TATCACTCTTCGGGTATTTGTCGTGGATATGTTCGATCAGCGTCGCGAGATATTCGTCTTCGTTTTGTGGGGTAGGGTATCGAAAGAGCTCACCGGGCTTGCCGTCCGCAGCAAAAGCGGTGATAAGTATCTTTGTCCCCCCAGTATCTACCGTCACTAACATATAGCTCTCAGTGTATCAGAAATCAGACGCCGTAAGGTAGGGTAGTTTGGCCCCAGGTTGCCGGCCGACAGGCTCCGTGCATTGATTATCACTCACATCCTGATATACTAAGGTTATTAACAGAGGTACCTAGATATGCAAAGCAATCAACGCGGTGGGATCGCTAGTTTTATTGTCGTCACGCTCGTACTCGTTGGGTTGCTGGCTGGCGGCCTTTATCTGAGTAAAACCCAGGCCAGACAGGCTCGCGATACTGCGGGTTCATCTGGGCAGGTTGCCGAGGAGGCACCAAAGAAGTCAGCTGAAACACCAGCAGACGACACCTCGGGCGAGCAGGGGGCAACTACCGAAGAGTCTACTCCGTCTGCCTCTAAACCAGAGCAGGGCAGCGAGACGCCTGCTGCCAAGCCAGCACCGGTTGCGCCGTCGACTAACCGGGTTGCAAACACCGGTCCGTCTGAGTCGATCCCGGCTACTGGCTCAGGTGATGTGTTCGCGTATCTCGTTGGTTTAGTTGCGTTGGTGTATACGAGCTACCAACTTGTTCAGTCGCGTCGTTTGGTCCGCGAAAACGCGCTAAAGCGTTAGTACCCGGCTTAGCCTCGGTACCCTTTTTGCATTCCCTGTCCATAAGAGGTACAATAGGAGTAATTCTTCCCTGGGCGCCTTGACGTTACACAGTGACGTCTGAGTTTGTTCGGAAGAAAATACATTTGAAGGGAGTTTGATAGGACTTACCAAAAACCTATCACAAAGAACTATATGGCTACAGCCAAAACTATTACGATGGACGAACTGCTCGCTGGCGAGTCGGTTGGTCATCTCACACAGGGAGAAGTCGTCGACGGAACGATCATGAGCGTGCGCAAGCATGAAGTATTGATCGACCTCGGCCCACTCGGCGTTGGATTCGTTCCGCGTCGCGAAATTGGCTTCGGACAAAAACTAGAAGAAGGGGCAAGCGTTACTGCCAGTGTCGTCGATACTGAGCTCGATAACGGCTACTCACTCCTCAGCCTGCGTAAAGCAGCCAAGGACCGTGGCTGGGACGAAGTTCAGCGTATCGTTGACGACGGCGAGACGATCGAAGTCACCGCATACGACGCAAACCGCGGTGGTCTATTGATCGAGCTCGAGGGCGTCCGAGGATTCCTGCCTGTCTCACAGCTCAGTGCTGAACACTACCCACGCGTAGGCAGCTCTGACAAGGACGAGATCCTGCAGCGCCTCAACAGCCTCGTCGGGAAAGCTATCAAGGTTCGTATCCTCGATGCTGACCGCAAGGCAAACAAGCTTATCTTCTCCGAGAAGGAAGCAATCAAAGAAGGTCTCGCTGACCGATTCGAGAAACTCAAGGTTGGCGACACGGTGAGCGGCGTCGTGACCGGTGTCGTAGACTTTGGTGCATTCGTTAACGTCGAAGGTATCGAAGGTCTGATTCACATCTCTGAGATCAGCTGGGAACGCGTCAACAACCCTGGCGACTACGTCAAGGTTGGCGACAACGTCGAAGCCAAGATTATCGCGATCGACAAGGACCGCCTGAGCCTCAGCCTCAAGCAGCTCCAAGCAGATCCTTGGATGAAGGAAGTCGATGAGTTCAAAAAGGGCACCAGTGTCGAAGGTACGGTTACTCGTATCACGCCGTTTGGTGCATTTGTTCAGATCAGCCCAGCCGTCGAAGCTCTGGTTCACGTCAGTGAACTCGGCGAAGGTGAAGGCGCTGATCCTGAGAAGGTATTCAAGCTCAATGAACGCAAGCAGTTCAAGGTGCTTGATGTAGATAAAGAGAATAGGAAAATATCTCTTAGTCTCAAGAAATAGCCGTCTAGCGGTTGAGGGTAGATGAGTCCGCTCGTCTACCCGACTACCGTTGAACTAGAGATTAATAAAAGGAGCTCCATTGTGGCCGAAAAAGTACTACAGGTTGCCGAAACCATCACCGTTGGCGAACTCGCCGAAAAACTCGACCTGCCGGTAACGAAACTGGTCGGAGAGCTCTTTAAGAACGGCATCGCGGCTACGGTCAATCAGCGCATCGACATCGAAACCGCGCAGATTATCGTTGATGAGCTTGGTCTGGAAGTTACTCTCGAGCAGCGCGCCGCCGATGCTGTCGAGAAACAAGAGCGTGTTCTGAGCGAAAGTGCCGCCGAACGTCCGCCGATCGTTGCGGTCATGGGTCATGTTGACCACGGTAAAACCAGTTTGCTCGATGCACTACTCGAGACCAAAGTGACCGAGGGTGAGGCCGGTGGTATCACACAGCACATCAGCGCCTATCAAACGGTCCGTCGCGACCGCTCTATTACGCTACTTGATACGCCGGGCCACGAAGCATTTTCTGCGCTTCGCCAACACGGTGCAGCACTGACTGACGTCGTTATTATCGTGGTTGCCGCTGACGATGGGGTTATGCCGCAAACAATTGAGGCGATCAAGTTTGCCCGTTCTGCAAACGCCAAAATGGTCGTCGCCATCAACAAGATGGACAAAGAGACCGCAAATCCTGGTCTCGTCAAAGGCCAGCTCGCTGAACACCAAGTTATCTCTGACGACAAGACCTGGGGCGGAGACGTTCCGATGGTTGAAGTCAGTGCAAAAACCGGCACTGGTCTCGATGATTTGCTCGATACCGTACTGCTCGTAGCGGACCTCGAAGAACTCAAAGCAGACGTCGATGTTCCGGCGGAAGGCCTGGTTATCGAGTCACACATGGAAATCGGCAAGGGTCCTGTCGTATCAGTTCTGATTCAGCATGGCGAACTCAAGGTCGGTCAATTTGTCGTTGCCGGCACCACCTATGCAAAGGTGCGGACACAGCTTGATTTTGCTGGTCGTCCGCTCGCGGTCGCAGGCCCCGCCACCCCGGCAATCATCACCGGTTTCAAAGAAGTTCCAAGTTTTGGTGACCACTTTATCATCGTAAAAAATGAAAAAGTCGCACGCGCAGAAGTAGAAAAGCACAAACTCAGTGCTGAGCGCGACAAAGTCCAGTCCAGCGTCACCGGCTCTGATCTGCTTCGCATGATGAACAAGCAGGCCGCATCGCAGGACGTAAACGTTATCGTAAAAGCCGACGTACAGGGCTCACTCACTTCTGTTACTGATAGCCTAAAGCTCCTCGAGAACGAAGAGTTGGTGGTCCGCATCCTTAGCTCCGGTGTCGGTAGTATATCGGAAAATGATGTCCGCCTAGCCGCCGGTTCGAACGCGGTGATCTACGGCTTTAACGTCCAGCTACCGCCCGCTGTGAAGCGTCTCGCCGCTCGCGACAAAGTTAGTATCCGTATTTTCAAAGTTATCTACGAGCTCCTCGATGATGTCCGCCAGGTTATGGAGAGCATGCTGGCGCCCGAAGTCGTTGAGACTGAGACCGGTGAACTCAAGGTTCTCGGCGTTTTCCTGACGACACGCGACCAGGTTATCTGTGGTGGTGAAGTGCTGCGGGGTAAAGTCACTCCCGGAACTCTAGCTCGCCTAATTCGCGACAAGGAAACCGTCGCCGAAGTCGAAGTTATGAAGGTTCAACGCCAACAGCAGGAGGCCAAAGAAGTCTTCGAAGGCGAGCAGTGTGGTCTCGAGCTCAAAACCACTGGCAAGCTCGTGGTCGAAGAGAACGACCGTCTCGAGTTCTTTACCCGAGAACTCAAAAAGCGCACCCTGGCGTAGTCTACCCTCTATATTGACATATACAACGTTTTATGCTACAATCTTGGTATTAACTAAGCGAAGCGTCATGTCAGAACATAATCTCGATACCCTAGACTCCCTCCTCAATCCTCCTAGTATCCTCGATAAGCTCGATGATGAACTTCGTGATGAATTCTGGGGTATCGTCAACCGCATCGAAACTGACTACAAAACGTATCTCGACTCACCCGAAAGTATGCCGCAGGAGTTGAAGGAAGGCCTTGAGGGCGTATTACCCGAAGACTTTGAGGCCGAATTGGCACGAGCATGCGTCGTACAGGGGATTGCTGATCTCTCAGACCAGAACACTGCCTCAGATGAAGACAAGCGGGTTGTAAATGAATTCCGCGAGATTGCATTCAATCATATCGCTCCGAGCCCCGAGAGTCAGGAGCAAGACGGTCTCCCTGAGCTGACAGACGAGTTCAAGGCTGAGATGAAAACCGAGCTACATGGCCTAGCTGATGCATATGCCACCAAGCTTGCGAAAGAGAGTGATCGCTCACTCGGACAGCTCTTTCATGAACTTTCAGCTCGGCGGGTCAAGGAAGACTTGAGTGATATGATGGGCGGCATCGCGACGATTTTATCAGACGAGTGTGACCGACTCGGTGCTTCTAAAGAACAGCGTGATCAGCTGATTGAACAAGCGCTACAGGATGTGACCGACCGTGTCGTCAGCGAGATGGCGGACGCCAGGCTCAAGGATTATGAGGAGTCTTCTACTGCGAAACAGTTTGTCTATAAGAAATGGGAGCAGTGGAACGGGGAAGGTTTTCGCGGTAAGCTTAAAAAAGGTGCGGTTTTCGCTTTTGCGGGTATTGGAATGGGCGCCGTTATAGCTCCTGTCGCCGGTGCCGTCGCCGGGGCCGGTATTATTGGCACAGCTACCGCAATTAGTGCACGCTCTCTCCTCCGCAGCCTTGCATCATCACACCTCGATAACAAGTCAGATGCCCCTCGGCGCGCAGACCTGCAGAACGATGAAATCATTCATGCACTGAAAGAATTTAAAACGTCACGCGAAAAAAATCGCTCGCTTGATAAGCCTCCTATCGTTCGCGGCGCTTCGAGCGCTGAGCTCCTAGGTGTTATCGATAAAAAAGTTGAGAAATATCGAAAGCGCAACCGAAACAGGATCCTTGGAGGGACTGCTATCGCGATGTCTGCCGGTCTTGTGAGCGGAACCCTTGCGGACTTTATGACTCAATCAGCATTTGCCGGTAGCCCAAACGGTTCCGACACTATGACGGATCTACGGGCCATAAATGAAGCCGGGAGGCAAGACATGGGCCCGGCTCTTCCGGCTAACTTGGATACTATAGGAAGACAAGATATGGGCCCAGCATTTACCGATGTTGGTTCGGGAGATTTCCGTCAGGACATGGGTCCAGCCATTGGCGTTGACGCGCAGGATATTAGTAATCCTACTGGTCGTGGAGAAATGTTCAACGGTTATCATGGTACACGTGAACTTACCCCACAGGGGCAAAAAGCCATACTGAAGGATCTCAGTGGTCATCGGGTCAAAGCCGGAGAGAGCCTATGGAGCCTATCGGAACGGGCTCTTGAAGCGAAAGGTATTACGAATCCTACAGTGTATGAGATCGACGCAACGAAAGACATGCTGCTAAGTGAGCTTAACCATTCAAGCGCGGTTGACGCCAAGGGTATGCTCCAGGCAGGCGCAGTCCTTCGTTTTCCGAGATAACTATATCCAGAGTATTTTATTGACAAAATAGATATTTTGTGATACAATCTCTGTATATAGCTACCTCTGTTATGTGAACAGGATAGGGTACATTTACAATCTGAACTAGTTATATTGTTTGTTGTGTTCTTATAAGTCTCTACGCTACTATGCGCAGGGCATTGCTTATCTATTTGTTTGGTAAGTAGTGTCCTGTGCACAGATGCATAGGACAAGAGCATCCAATCTCTCAATCAGAAGGGAGCCTCTCATGGCTTTCGACCCGACTGCCGCCGCCAACCAGCGACGCCAGGCACAGCAGGACGAGCAGCGCAAGGCACACGAGATGACGGTGGAGTACGCCCAGAACCTGGGCACCGACATCGTCATCAAGGTCCAGGACATGATCGACCGTCTGGACACGAGCAAGCCGACCTTCGACTCGGACGCTCACGACCTCACCGTCAAGTTCATGGCTGCGCTTCACGCGCTCAACGCCACGCCGGTGCCCGCACCCGCGAACCCGGTTCCTGTCACCGAGCCCCAGCCCGCCACTCCGGCCGGCACCGCCGCCGAGCCCGCACCCGCGGACTCCGCTTCGGTCGTCGAGCCCGCACCCGCGGACGAGCCCGAGCCCAGCTCGGACAGGCCCAGGGGCTTCCTGTCGCGTGCGATCGCCAAGGCCAAGGAGATCGACAACAACTCCAAGGTGAGGTGACCGCATGGACATCTTCGACGGATTCAACCTCGGGTTCGACACGATGTTCGGCAGCGTGTGGCTTCTGGCCATCTTGTCTGTGCTCGTGCTGCTCGGGGCAATGTCCACGGGTCGCTCGTACCTCTGGGTACTGGCGGCCTGGATGTTCCTCTGGCTCTTCGACTTCCAGTCTCCGGACTGGTTCTCGTGGATTCTCTGGATCTGGTGGATCGTCATCATTCTGGTGACGATCTGGGCGCTGTTCACCTCCTTCAGTTCTCGACGTCGCGCAAGCGGAGCCGGGATGCTGATGGGTATGGTGATCGCGACCATTCTGGTATTCCTGGCCTTGGATCTGATGAACGGCCACTTGTTCGGCTCTGAGCCTGCACCAAGTGACGAGCCGACGGCGAGTTCCAGTGACGAGCCGACGGATGAGCCGTCCGATGAGCCAAGTGAGGAGCCGACGGAAGATCCTTCGGACAGCCCAAGTGCTGAGCCGACGGATGAGCCGTCTGACGAGCCGACGAGTGAACCTGACGGTAACGTCGATGAGGAGCGGAAGTACTACGGTGCCCCCGCCACCATTCCTGGCGGTACGTGTCCGGGCATTCTCGGCTGGGACACTCTCGTCGACTGCGTGGAGGACAACAACCTCCGGTGGTACATCGACGGCGTAAACTCCCGTGCGACACAGACCGGTTTCGACTGGTCTGACATCAAGACCTGGGCGAACGCGCGCACGGAGGATGGAAATCTTCCCGAGGCACGTTACATCCAGGTCTTCGGATCGACGCTCAGCGATGAGCAGGCTGTCGCCCGAGGACGCGCCATGACCGGTAAGAACTTGCGGGTGGTGGAGCAGTCCAACTGCTTTGCCAACACGGAGGGGATTGAATTCGGTCGGATCGGCAACTTCAACTATTGTCCGAAGCCGGATCGGCAGGCGCGTGTATCGCTCCTGCCGCTTCAGCTGAATGACGATGGTGAAGCCACCGGAGTCCGTGACACCGACAGCGGTGTCTTCGTCGACTGCCTGAATATCTGGTGGTCGAATGACTGATTCCTGAGAGGAGAGGGTGCTCTAGTCAGGGTGGTCGGCGGCGTTATGCCCCGACCACCCTGACCACTCACACTATAAGAAGACAACAACCAATATATGAATGAGATGAACCGGTGTATACTTAAAATATTATGTTTCAACTCGATGACAAATTTTTACAGGACGTAGGACTCGGGGACTTACCCGAGGATCAGAAGCAAGCCTTTTTGCAGCATATCTACAGTGAGCTCGAGCTCCGGGTAGGTACGAAGCTGTCCGAAGGGATGAGTGAAGACCAGCTGGCCCAGTTCGAGGCCTTCGTCGACCAAAACGAACAAAAAGTTAATGCATGGTTCGATCGGTATCTGGCAAATTACCGTGAGTTGCCTGATTTTCAGTCACTCCGTGCGTCAGCACCGGCTGATGTCAGTGACCTCGTCGTGCTCAGTGAGTACGGTTCGCTCAAGTGGCTTGAGATGAACAGGCCTGACTACAAGCAGGTTGTTGCAAACGAAGTAGCAACGCTCAAGGCCGAAATAACTCAAAACCGCGACAGTATCCTAGGCTCTAACGGCTAGTTACTGTACCCGCGCAGGAATGCTTCCCCCGACATCGTTTTCCCGGATGGTGCGATCAGCTCGCGAACTTCGAGATAGGTATTGTTGGCGCACTCGATAACTAACGGACCACTGTCTAAACTTTCAACCACTTTTACTGATGTTATGATAACATCAGTATTTTTTATGGAGAGACGTGATTTCGGGTAGCCAAGATAGGCGCGAACCTTACGTTCTAAAGCATGAGCGTCATCTGTTGCAGGCGTCAACATACCGTCTTGTTTCGAAATGAGTGTTGTGTATGATACACCGGATGTTTGCTGTGGAGTTGGTGACAGCTTGCCTGTGAGTATATCGTCGAGTACTTCGAGGAGGAACGACGCACCCCGTTCCGATAAGGTGTCGTTGAGTTCAGGCTTAGTCTCTGTGCCGTCGAGTTCGTGGTGTGTTTGCGCAAAGATCGGACCTTCGTCCATGCCGGCAGTGAGGCGCATGATGCTGATTCCGGTGGCAGTATCGCCTGCGAGGATAGCGGCTTCGATCGGAGCCGGTCCACGGTAGCGCGGCAGGAGAGAAGGGTGGATATTGATGATACCAGGCTCACCGAACACATCGAGTGTTCGTCCAGGGAGTATCTTGCCGTAACTGACGAGTACGCCTGCGTCTGGCGCGATAGTTTCGAGTTCATTCTGGATATCGGCTAAACGCTGAGGCTGGAGAACGGGCAGATTGTGTTCACGGGCGAATACCTTAACGGCTGGCTCGATGAGCTGTTTGCTTCTGCCGCGTGGAGTGTCGGGTTTCGTGACGACGGCAGCGACGTTATAGCCGCTGTCTACGAGCGCTCGAAGTGTCGGGAGGCTAAAATCCTCAGTCCCGAAAAATACCAGCTTCGACGACGGCGTCATACGGCGTAGGCTCCAGGTCACCCTTTTCGGTTAGCACAAAAAATGCGTCCTGCTGGGACGATATGTGGTCGATAAAACAAATACCGTTCGTGTGGTCGATCTCGTGTTGGAGAACCCGGGCAAGGAAGTCTTCGGCGCGGGCACGAACTTCATGGCCGCTCTCATCGATCGCTTTTAGCCTGATCTTGCTGTGGCGTGGCACAGCGCCATAGATGTCGCGCACACTGAGGCAGCCTTCGTGCTCGGTAATGATCTCACCTTCGTATTTGACGATTTCGGGATTGATGAGCACGGTAAAGCTTCGGTCTTCTTTGTTCTCGAAGTCGGACCTGACGATAACGACACGCTCTAGGCGGTCGATCTGTACAGCTGCGAGAGCAACGGCGATCTCATGTGGACGGCTATCTTCCCAGTCGAGCGCCGCGCTCTTCATGTCATCGATTAGCTGCGTGGTCTCGTCGGTGATAACGTGAACGCGTGCGGATTTTTCGCGCAGAGAAGGGTGAGGCAGGGTGATGATGTCATTTC
>CAMPIR010000023.1 GCA_946886435.1 uncultured Candidatus Saccharibacteria bacterium
GTCTCTGGTATCGCCATGGGTCTAATGCTCGACGGCGACACGCCGTACGTCATGAGCGACATCGCTGATGCTGAAGACTTCGCCGGTGATATGGACTTTAAGGTTACCGGAACAACCGAGGGTATCACGGCACTGCAGATGGACATGAAAGTTCACGGACTTCCAGTCGAGATCCTTCGAAAAGCCCTCGAGCAGGGGCGCGATGGCCGAGCTCGTATCCTCGAGCACATGCTGACGACGATGGCGCAGCCACGACTCAGTATCAGCCCATTTGCACCACAGATCGAAAAGATCATCGTTAACCCAGAAAAGATCGGTGCCATCATCGGTAAGGGCGGTGAGACGATCAACAAGATCACTAGCGAAACCGGTGCCGAAATCGACATCAAAGATACCGGCCTCGTGACTGTCGCTGCGGTTGACCTCGACAGCATCAAAAAAGCCGTTGACTGGATCAAATCGCTGGTCGAAGAGCCAGAAGTCGGTAGGGTCTATGAAGGCAAGGTGGTCAAGATCATGGAGTTTGGCGCCTTCGTCAACATCATGCCGGGCACCGATGGGATGGTTCACATCTCTCAGATGGCTGATCACCGGGTCGAGAAGGTAACTGACGTCGTCAAAGAAGGCGACACGGTGGCCGTCAAACTGACTGCGATCGACGAACGTGGCCGTCTGAACCTGAGTATGAAGGACGCAAACTAGCCGAGAGCCGAAAACCCCGCCTGACCTATCGGCGGGGTTTTTCGTTCCAGGCCTCGACGCCGCTGATGCAGAAGCTATAATAGATATAACCGAAGATACCGCAAACGGAGGAGTAGAGCCTTGGATCCGAACAATACATTTACCACTGAGCCACCAGCAAAGAGCAAGAAACCGCTGATAATCGCTATCGTTGCCGTAGCTGTTCTAATTGCTGGAACCTTGGGTTGGAAGACCGTCTCATCCGCAGTCGCTCAACCTGGGCCAAACGATTTCACACACCTGGATAACCAGCGCAAGGCCCTCGATACTTCCGTGGAGGCATACGGCCATATGCTGAGCGAGTATTCGCGTACGTATACAAATGCCTACCTCGAAGACCGCAGCACTGAGGAGAAGGACGCTATCAAAGAGCGTGCCATGGAGCGGTTTGAACAAGAGTCAAAGATTGGTCAGGATCGGCTAAAACGCATGGCGTCCTCGGTAGCGATGAAAGACGACTCGGTCAAAACCAAGTTCGACGAGTTTAAGAAACAGTACGAATCAGTTTTTGCGTACTACGAGGCAAGACTCTCGGGCGTGACTAACATCACCGGCTCGGTTGCCGGTCCATGCGCCCAGCTGACGAAGCTGAACGTCGCGAAAGAAAACCTAGCTGACAACTATATCAAAGCCGCCGATACCTGCCTGACGGCGCTGGAGAACGCAAAGCAGGGCAGCGACAAACAGGTTACAACGCTGCTTGGTGAGGTTGAGAAGATGGTCCGCGAGCAACGAGAGCATTTCGAAGCCGTTACAAAGGCAGAAGAGGGGCTAGAAAAGAACGCGACTAAGTTGCAGGCCTTGGCGCTCATGCTTCAGATCAACAGTCGTGTCGCGGCGTTCCAGTCGGCGTACGAGCAGAGCGTAAAGCAGCAGTACAACCAACTGGCGAGTAGTGTAAACGCCGCCAACGCCGCACTTGAGCAGGCTATCGGCAAACGACTCGCTACGCTACAAACTACTGAAACGGTTGTGAGGAGATAGTCATGAACCCAAATGAATCCAGCGCACCAGGTCGCAAGAAACTATTACTGATTATCAGTGCCGTTCTCCTGTTGGCCCTTATCGTCGCGGCAGCGGTATGGCTCCTCCGACAGCCGTCGCGTGAAGACTTTGCCGCCATAAACGACACTACTCTCAAACAAGTTAGCGATACGCAGGAAAAGCTAGCTCCTGCCGTGAACACGTACCTAGCTACGTTCAAAAAACACCAGAACGAAACCGGCTCGGTTGACCAAGCAGAGGCAAAATCAAAGGATGATCTCGATGCGTTCAAGCGGACCGAGACGGATGCACGGGCAGCGCTCAAAACTCTTTCAGATGCCAAGGCGGCAAATGACGGAGAGGTAGCCGAGACGCTCGAGCAAGTAGTTGATACCTTCACGGCTCGGACTGACTATCTTGCCTCGCTCGTCGGTTCGTATGCCGATCTACAGACGTTGTTCGGTGGCAAAGATAACGATATCTGCTCCGATATATTTATAGGCGAAACGACGGACCTGACCGATCGCAAGCAGCGTCTGTCAGATGCGACCCCGAACTGTTACGAGGCGCTCAAAACTCTCGAAGCATCCGGCAATACGGCCTACAGCGACTACGCTAAAAAGCTTGAAAAACGAGTAAGGCTCCTCGAGACTGACGCGTCAGTCATCGCTGATACCGAAAAGCAGTTCAAGGAATTTACCGAGAAAAAGACTACTTTTGAGCAAAAGCTATCCGAGCTGGAGCAGCGACAGGCGTCTGATGCCGAATACGACAAGCTCCGCAACGAGATCGAAGCAGTCAATTCCGATATTGCCGAGAGCCAGGCTGATTTCGATTATTCGAGCAAACGCTACACCAGGACAGTCAAAGAACTCCCGTCGCTATATGACACAGTCTTTTCCTCAGAGGTTCCCGCAAAACTGGACTACTTCAAATCATTGGCCGATGTTCGGTTAAAGACTTTGCGGCTGATTATCGAGGACAAACTACTCGAAACTTCTTGATCCGCTCTAGGGACAACACGGTATGACGACACACAACACACAACAGGCGCTCGACGGATTAGCCCAGGAGATAACCTCGGCCAATCCATGCCCAGAGTTGTCAGCTGCCGCCACGCAGCTTGTTATGGGTGACGGAAATCCTGACGCCAACATTGTTTTTATCGGCGAGGCGCCAGGCAAGGCTGAGGATGAGCAAGGGCTGCCGTTCGTTGGCGCTAGCGGCCGGTTTCTGAACGAAATGCTCGAGGCAGCCGGCCTGGTTCGCGCAGACGTTTACATCACGAACATCGTCAAATACCGTCCGCCGAACAACCGCGACCCGCTCCCCGAGGAAAAAGCGGCTTTCTGGCCATACCTGATGCGCCAACTCGAAATCATTCAGCCACGCGTTATCATCACGCTCGGTCGGCACAGTATGGAATGCTTCATACCCGGTGCCAAGATCTCGCAGCAGCACGGCCAAGCGAAAAAGGTCACCTATCGCGACAGTGAGTTTCTCGTCATCCCGCTCTACCATCCAGCGGCAGCGCTTTATAACGGCTCGATGCGGCAAACCCTGATCGATGATTTTCTCTCAGCAAAGAAGCTTGCTGATGACGCTCTTGCCTAAACAGGGGTGGTGTGCTATACTCAAGGTACTTGATAGGAGAGTAGCAACCATTCTAACTCCACCCGCTCAAACTGAAATTAGATAATTTTTGATCAAATCAAAGAAAGGAATTAAAAATATTTATGGGTCAACGAAGACTCTCAAATGCCGCGCCGGACGACACGTCCAAGCGGCCTAACCAACAACAACGCAAAAAATCAGACAACACCGTACTCAACAGTACGAACACCCGTCGCGGGGAAGTGTTCCGGGCTCAGCGCCGCACGAGCGAGAACGTCAATGTTCGCGCCAGCCAGCATGTCATCGACATTCCGGTCAACAAATCTACCTACAACGGCTACGCTGGTCGTCAGTTCAGCATGGCTGACATGAAAAAGCAGCGACCTAACCCAAACCGACCAAGCCTCCGCGTCATCCCACTCGGCGGTCTCGGCGAAATGGGTATCGGCAAGAACATGATGGCCATCGAGTATGATCAGGACATTATCATTATCGATATGGGCTTCTTGTTCCCGGGTGCAGACTACCCAGGTATCAACTACATCACGCCTGATATTACCTATCTCGAAGAGAACAAGCACAAGGTACGCGGTATCGTCTTTACTCACGGTCACCTTGACCACATCGGTGCTTTCCGCCACATCGTACACAAGATTCCGGCACCGGTTTACGGTAGCAAGTTTACGCTCGGCATGGTCGAAAAGACTATGGAAGAAGCCACCAGTGGCTACACACCCGAGTACAACGTTATGGATCCAGCTACGCACGAACGCGTGCAGCTCGGCGACAGCTTTAGTATCGAACTCGTACAAGTAAACCACTCGATCCCAGATGCCTGTGCGGTCGTCGTTCGGACACCGGTCGGCGTCATCATCGACACTGGTGACTGGCGTTTCGAAGAGAAGCCTGTCGACGGCAAGGTTTTTGACCTGGCGCGACTGACCGAGATCGCCACTAAAGAAGGTGTTCTCTTGCTCCTCAACGAATCAACCAACTGTGAATCAGAAGGCACCCACACGCATGGTGAGTTCGAAATCCAGGAGAGCTTCGGCCAGATCATGCAGGCTTATCCAAACAATCGCCTGATCCTCTCAACATTTTCGAGCCAGATCCACCGTATTCAGTTGATCCTCGACGAAGCCAAAAAGAACGGCCGCAAGGTCGCTTTCGCTGGCTACAGCATGATCCAGAACGTCGAACTAGCACTTCGCACCGGAACTATCCGCGTGCCAAAAGACACCGTGGTCAAGATGGAAGACCTCGTCAAACTACCTGACGGCAAAGTACTGCTCGTCTGTACCGGTTCACAGGGTGAGTTCAACGCAGTACTAAACCGCATGGCCTCTGGTGCTCACAAACACATCAAAGTCAAAAGCTCTGATGTCGTCGTGTTCTCGTCAAACCCAATCCCGGGTAACGAAAAGTACGTCGTCCGAACTGTCGATGGTCTGATGCGCGAGGGAAGTGGCGTTATTCAAAACGGCAAATCCCACCTCACCGGTGTTGGACCTATCCACGTTTCTGGTCACGGCTACTACGATGACCACATCAAACTCATCAACGCCATCAACCCGACCTACTACGTACCGATCCACGGTGAGTTCCACATGCTGGTACACAATGCCGAGCTGGCTCACAAAGAGTGCGCAATCCCGAAGGATAACATCTTTGTCTGTGACTCGGGTGATATCCTCGAGTTCTACCACGACGGTAGCGCCAAAAAGACCGGTCGTGTCCCCGTTGGCGGTGTCATGTACGATGACAGCGGTGCAGAAGTCTCCGAAGTTGTTCTCAAAGACCGTATCCACATGAGTCACGAGGGCATGTTCGTCGTCGTCCTGACTGTAGCCCGTGGCAATGGCCGTTTACTGACCAGCCCGGACATCATCTCGCGCGGCTTTATCTATCTCCGCGACAGTGAAGAACTGATGAACTTGATTCGCCAGTACCTCAAGCAAAAGGTTGCCCGTAGTTTCGGTGGTCGCAAGGCCGACATGGATCAGCTCAAAAAAGAGCTCAAGGATGAAATCACCCACATCCTCTACGACCAGACGCGTCGTACGCCAATCGTTATCCCAGTTATTAACGAGATCGGTGTCGGTGGTGGCGGCAACCAAGGTGGCCAGGCCAGGCAGCAGGGTCACGCAAACCGTCGCCCGCAGCAGCAACGCCAACAGGCACGTCCTGACGTCGCCAAGGGTCCGCAGATCGTCCAGGCTCCAGCTATTCCTGAGGTCAAGAACCAACCGTTCGCCCAGGAGTCAGCTAACAAACACATCCGCGAAGTCTGAAGAGCCTAGCTCATGTAACGAGACAGCCCTACGGGGCTGTTTTTCGTATCTATTGACAATATAAAATAAAAGTGTTAATATGGTATAAATAACTCAAGGTATAAAACAAAAAAATGACAACTATCGCTATTCTCTACATCATCGCAGTGTTTATTTCGATTGCAGCAAGCGGCCCGCAGATTCTCAAGCTATACCGGCTAAAGGCTTCGGATGAGTTCCAGCTCTCGACGTGGGTGGCTTGGCTTGTCGCCCAGTGTGTATCGCTGGCGTATATGATCTCTATCAGTAACGTTCTGCTGATCGTAGCGAACGTCCTCTGGGTCTCGTTCTACCTGCTGATGGTGATACTTATCGTTACGTATAGACCTAAACTGTCGATACGCCTGCGAATACGTGGCGTCAGCGCTACGGTCGCCTACGACACGAAAACGTAAGCGTCTTGCATTTTGTAGCAAATTATGCTACAGTTTATACATAACCAGATATCGACAGGTTAGGCTGTGGTATCTATAATGAATTTACGATATGGCAAAAAGAAAAAAACGCACCAGCAAGAGCAAGAAGGCCGTCAAGGCATCAACCCATACGCTACCTGAAGGCTTTTGGCCCCAAGTAGGCGCAGTTGTCCTCGTCGTATTGGCGTTGCTGCTCGCGCTCGGCATCTTTGGTAGTGGCGGGGCATTTCCGCTGGCGACATACGATGCCGGCAAAGCATTGTTCGGCTGGGCAGTGTTCATCTTGCCGTTCTTGTTTGTCTACCGGGCGATTCAGATCTTTCAGGCTGAGCATAACAAAGTCCCTGGTGTCGTCACCGGTGCGACCATCTTGTTTATCGTCGTTTCCAGTGGCTTCGTGCAGCTGATGCAGGTAAACCCAACCGCTTTTAGCACTACCCATGAGGATGGCGGTATTGTCGGCTGGATGTACGCCCAAGCTGCACTGACTGTCGTTGACGCTAACGTCGGGGCACTTATCAGTGTTATCATCCTGCTTGTTACCAGTTTGTTCGTTCTCAGCGTCTCTCCGCGCAGCGTTATCGACTGGTTCATAAACTTGTTCAAGCGCGAAGACAGCCCGCTCACGAAAGCTAACGCGAGCATCGCCGAGAGAGCCAGCAGTGCCCAGCTCCCAACAAAGAGTATCGGTGAACTCAAGCTGAACCAAGGCGTACCAACGGTTGATGCAGAGCTAGATGATAAAAAAGACAAAGGCCGCCTCAGCAGCCTCCGTAACAGTATCCAGTCCGACAAGACTGCCGAGGATCAGGCCGCTCTGACCAGTACAACCGATCCTGACTGGGAAGCACCTGGTCTCGATATCCTCGAGAAAAAGCAAAAGCCAGCTGATGCCGGTGACGTCAAACATAACGCCCAGATCATCCAAGACACCCTCGGTGAGTTTGGCATCGACGTCGAGATGGAAGGCGCCAACATTGGCCCGAAAGTTACTCAGTACACCCTGAAGCCGCCGAGTGGCGTCAAGCTAACGCGTATCACACAGTTAGAAACTAACATTGCGCTCAACCTCGCCGCCCAAGCGCTTCGTATCGAAGCACCGATCCCCGGTCAACGGGCCGTCGGTATCGAAGTCCCAAACCGAAAAGCAGCCGATGTGCGTCTCTATGGCATCCTCAGCTCACGCCAATGGTCAGGAACATCTGAGCCGCTCGGGTTTGCTATCGGTAAAGACATCGCCGGTGACGCCGTCGTCGGCGAGCTCAATAAGATGCCGCACCTTTTGATTGCTGGTCAGACCGGCTCCGGTAAGTCAGTCATGATCAATACGCTGCTCACGAGCTTGCTTTACCGTAACAGTCCAGCCGACATGCGCCTTATCCTCGTCGACCCGAAACAGGTTGAGATGGCGCCGTACGAAGACATCCCACATCTGCTCACGCCGATTATCACCGAACCAGAAAAGACCATCAGCGCCCTCAAATGGGCAGTGAACGAGATGGAGCGCCGCTATAGTCTGCTCGCGGAGCAAAAGTTGCGCGACATCCATACGTTCAACCAAAAGAACTCAGAGGAAGCCATGCCGTATATCGTCATCGTTATCGATGAGCTGGCTGATCTGATGATGGTCGCAGCCCGCGACGTTGAGGCGCTCATCGTCCGCCTGGCGCAAAAAGCCCGTGCCGTCGGTATCCACCTGGTACTGGCGACGCAGCGTCCATCGGTTGACGTTATCACCGGTCTGATCAAAGCCAACGTTCCGGCGCGTATCGCCTTTACCGTTGCCTCACAGGTAGACTCACGAACCATTCTCGATCAAGTGGGGGCAGAGAAGCTCCTCGGCCAAGGTGACATGCTGCTGCTGACACCGGCCATGAACAAGCCAAAACGTATCCAGGGCGCCTGGGTGACTGATGACGAAGTCGTTAAGATCACCGATCATCTCCGTATGCAACGACCACCGCAGTACGATGACGAGATTGTCGCTCAACCGGTTCAGCTCAACGGCAAGGGTGGTATCGTCATGGATCACGACGCCGGCAGCGGTGACGACGATATGTACAAGGACGCCGTCCGGGTCGTCGTCGAAGCCGGCAAAGCATCGACATCGCTCCTCCAGCGCCGCCTCCGTATCGGCTATGGCCGCGCAGCCCGCATCATCGAAGAGATGGAAGAGCAGGGCATCGTCGGCGCCGCTAGCGGCTCCAAGCCCCGTGACGTGCTGATCACCAGCGTTGATGACCTCTACGGCACGAACGAAGACGGCATCTAGACGATAACGCTTGCGCTTTTCTCAGTAGTGGCGTATACCAGAGGTATAACAGTTGTATCTAAAACAAAAAGGGTATAGCGAAATGTCGATAGAATCACTTCCATCTACTAACTCACACGAGAGAAACCTCGTCCTTGATCAGAGCGAGATCCACGGGGCGCTCGAAGGCGTCGTGACGGTAGCGACCCAAGAAGAAGCCCTCGAACAGAAGCGCGAGTTTGAGCGGATGGCACTTGCCTTTATGGACTCACGTGAAGCGCGGGCAATGATTCTCGATGCGTACTTGGATCACCCGGTAGAGGCATTCCGCGGGCAATTTCTTGCACTCGAACAATTATATAAAGGACGAACGCTCGGGCGTGGCTACTATGACGGTACCCAGGTCTCAGAGTTTTGTACCCAGGACCATGAACGTGCACGCGCCGACCATCTGTTCCGTCATACTGAGCTACCTAGTGGCAGCGAGTACTATCAGGTTAGCAAAGCGTTTACATCCTTCGGTTATCCGGAAGTAGTGACGATAACGCTCCAGAACGATCAACTCAGTGTTCAGGCCGATACATACTCTCGAGGCCAAAGGGGCCGTGTCGAGCTCGAGGGTGATCGACGTGAGCAAATCCTTGCCGAGTTGTTCGACGGTACGCTGACGGCCAGCGCAACGCACATCATGCGTGATGAGGCTACGCGTTTCGAGAATGACCGACAGGCGCGGGACTGCCTCAAAAAAGTCCGCGATAGCGAATATCAGGGCTTTTAGGCTTTCCATATCACTACTTTTCTGGTACAATAACCTCTGTTAATAACTAACCTGCAATCTATCGTCATGATAGGTTGCCAAGGCAAGCAGTGCTTGCCGAGTCCACAGGAGGTCTCAAATTATGCGAGAGTACGAACTAACCGTACTGATCCACCCTGATCTCGAGGCAGATCTCGAGACGCCGCTCGGTGTTGTCCGTGATATCATCACCAGCAACGGCGGAACTATTACCAGCGAAGATAACTGGGGCAAGAAGCGCCTCGCGTATCGTATCGCAAAGGAAGATTTTGCTGTATATGTACAGCTTGTCGTTATGCTTCCTGCTGCGGCAGTTGCCAAAGTTGACAGCGTCCTCAACATCACCGACAGCGTGCTTCGACACCTGCTCGTCAGTGTTGATCCGAAAGCCAAGGCAGCAGCGCTTGAGGCGGCAAAGAAGTCTGAAGACGAAAAAGAAGAGGAGTAGATCATGGCTAAGGGGTTCAATAAGGTAATACTCATGGGAAACCTGACACGGGATCCCGAAACACGGACAACGCCTAACGGCCAGACCGTGACTAACTTTAGCCTGGCAGTCAACCGTACCTGGAAGGGTGCCGACGGCCAGCAAAACGAAGATGTGAACTATATCGACTGTGTTGCTTGGGGTAAGCCGGGTGAGATCATCGCCCAGTACCTCGGCAAGGGCCGTGCAGTACTCGTCAGCGGTCGTCTCGACCAGCGCAGCTGGGAAGACAAAGAGACCGGCGGCAAGCGCTCAAAGATCGAAGTTGTCGTCGAAGACTTCAACTTTGTCGGTGACGGCGCAGGTGGCGGCGGAAACGCTCCGAGCGGTGGCAGCAATTCATCTTCGTCTAACAAATCAGCAACTAACGATGCTCCTGAGATCGACGACAAGCCGATCGACCTCAGCGAGATTCCATTCTAAGGAGAACTATGGCTCGACGATTTAAGAAAGATATCCCTGCATACTTTGACTACAAAGACGTCAAAACTCTGCAGCGTTTCGTAAACCTTTACGGACAGATTGAACCATCGGCAAAGACCGGTCTCAACGCCCGTCAGCAACGACAGCTCGGCGTCGCTATCAAGCGCGCACGACACCTCGCACTGATGCCTTTCGTAGCCCAGGGCTAGAGCGATGCAGCGCATGGATGTAAGTATCTGTCTGATAACAAAAGGCGATACTTACATTCTGCAGCAGCGTGAAAATGACCCCGCAAAAGGGGCAGCGGGGCTGATAGGGGCCTTTGGGGGCAAGATCGAAACGAACGAAACCCCTGTCGAAGCCTGTCTCTTATACACATCTCCGACCCACGAGACGCGTAGTAATCTCGTATG
>CAMPIR010000024.1 GCA_946886435.1 uncultured Candidatus Saccharibacteria bacterium
TCATAACGCTTACGCTTCAGTATAACAAAAGAGACCCGGTTGGGTCTCTTTTGTTACTACCTACGCGGTTACAACTAAACTAGTTAGTTGACTCGCGCTTGTAGACGTCAGTTGGCTCTTTGCCTTCCAAGAACGCGTAGACTGCGTAACCAGTACACTGTCCCGTCACTGAGGTAGCGTCATCGCAACCAGACGGTGAGTAGTAGTAGTTGAAGTCTTCAGTACCGTGTGCGGTCGGAGGAGTCGCTACTCCTGCCGAAACAACCTGGGATCCTGCCGTTTGAGGATTTTTCGGATCAGCGAACGCCTTGAGGTCAATACGAATCTCTAGCGTGTCGCGAGTAGTGTCCGAGTTAAGACCAGCTACCGTTGGGTAGTAGCCTTTGTTGGCGTACCCAGCTTCGAGCTGACCGGCGATTGCGTTAATATCTGTTTTTCGTTCAGAGTCACGTGCTTTTTGCTGCACGCCAGAGAACGTTACGATTACCAGTGTCGCGAGGATACCGATAATCACGATGACGATCAAGAGTTCAACGATAGTGAAACCTGATTGTCTTTGCTTAAGTGAGACCATTGCCCACCCTCCTTAAGTAAAGTTATGTTTTTAACTGACACTCGAGGAGAGCTCGAGATATCTATCTGTCATTATAACCGTAAGGGCTATCGAGTCAATATTTTTACGAGCCGACGTTCTGGGAGAGGCTAGCGATCGGTCCCATAACGCTTGCGGCGACCAGGCCGACCATACCGCCCATGATAACGATCATGACCGGTTCTAGGATCGAACTGAGGCTGTCTATGATAGCGTCAACTTCTTCGTCGTAGAAATCAGCCACCTTGACGAGCACTATATCTGTTTGACCGGTCTCTTCACCGACGGCGAGCATCTGCGGTACGATGCCGGGAAAGAGTTGGTTGCCCTCAATCGCCTGAGACAGCTGTTTGCCGTTCACTACTTCCATAGCGGCCTGTTCGATAGCTTTGCGGTAGACATCGTTACCGACCGCGCGTGCGGTGACTCTGAGCGCCTCAACCACGCTGACGCCAGCGCCGATCAGGGCAGCAAAGGTGCGGGTAAAGCGAGCCACAGCGATCTTTGTGACCAGTGTCTTTAGGATAGGCACCTTGAGCACGAACGCATGGAGCTGGTATCTTCCAGCGGGTGTTTTTATGTAGCGCCTCAACGAAAATACTATCAGGAAGGTTCCGCCGAGCACGATATACCAAAAACTAGTCATAAAGCCGCTGAGGTCGAGCATTATCTGGGTGATGG
Organism: uncultured Candidatus Saccharibacteria bacterium; assembly: GCA_946886435.1. The sequence continues at coordinate 1,274 of CAMPIR010000024.1, forward strand.
CGGGCAGTTTTGCATCCTCGCCACCGAGGTCTTTTAGGATCTCTCCGATACGAGGGATGATAAAGATCATCAGACCCATAAAGGCACCGATGGTCAGTGTCAGTAGCACAATCGGGTATGTGGAGGCGCTTTTGATCTTTTTACGCATGCTGGCGTTCTTTTCCGTTTGGGTCGCGAGGCGTTTGAGAATCTCATCAACGATACCAGCGGCTTCACCAGCTCGGATCATATTTACGAATATATCGTTAAAAACATCTGGATGCTTCTGCATGGCTTCAGCGAGCGAAACACCGCCTTCAACGTCTTTTATCAGGTCACCGATAACTTCTTTTAGGGTCGGGTTCTCAACCTGGTCGTACATGGTATTGAGCGAGCGAAGCAAAGGTACACCTGCACTCACCATCGTGCTGAGCTGACGGGTAAAGAGGACAAGGTCGGAAATCTTCACTTTGGGTTTGAAAAAGGTGATCGTACCTTTTTTTACCGTCGAGCTGAGCTCCATGCTGACTAGCTTTAGTTTTTGTTTGCCGATGAGCGATACGGCCGTGTTCTTGTCGGTCGCGCTGATGATACCGCTGACGGTCTTGCCGTTTGTGTCGACTGCTTGGTAGGAAAAGCTAGGCATAGGTTACTCGCGCGTCACCCTTAGGATCTCTTCGACGGAAGTTTGGCCACGTAGCGCCTTGATGAGCCCGTCAGTCTGCATGGTCATCATACCATCTTTTATCGCCTGGTCTTGGATGGCGTTGCTGGTTGCGTTCGCGACAATCAATCGCTGTATTTCATTTGTATTGGCGAGCGTCTCGTAGATGCCCATTCGCCCCCTAAAGCCGTTGTGATTGCACTCGTCGCATCCACCGTCTTTTGGGCGGTACAGCCGGGTGATCTCGGTCTCGGTGCTCGAGTGCTCCTTGCCGATATCCTCCCCGATGCCTTCGCTCGCCGCTTGCACTTCGAGATTATGAATCCGCCCCAGGTCACCCTGTTGGTCGAGTCCGAACATCTCCGAGATACTATCGAGTTCGGTTTTATCGGGCGTGTATGACTCTTTGCAGGTAGGGCACAGGCGACGTACGAGGCGTTGCCCGATAACGACCCGGACAGTACTTGCGATCAGGAATGGTTCGATGTTCATATCGAGAAGACGCGGTAGACAGGTGGCAGCATTGTTAGTGTGGAGGGTCGAGAAAACTAGGTGACCGGTAAGCGCTGCCTGAACACCCAGGTTGGCAGTTTCACCGTCACGAATCTCACCGACCATGATGATGTTTGGATCTTGGCGAAGCAGGGCGCGTAGCCCGGCTACGAAAGTCATTCCTGCAACCGGGTTGACCTGGGTTTGGTTAGCCCCAACGATCTTGTACTCCACTGGATCCTCGACGGTAGAGATGTTGACGTCAGGTTTGTTGAGGATAGTGAGAGCGCTAAACAGACTGGTCGATTTCCCTGAACCCGTTGGGCCAGTCACGAGGATCATGCCGTGAGGCTGCACGAGCGCTTCGTTGATGGACTTGAGCGAAAATCCCCAATACCCCAACTGTTGCAATGTAAGTGCCTTGTTGCTCTCGTCGAGGATACGCATGACCACTTTTTCACCCTCGGTGATAGGTAGTGTTGAGACGCGCAGCGCGTATTTTTTTCCGGCAACGGTTATCTTGAAGCGACCGTCTTGCGGTACTCGGCGTTCATCGATCTTTAGGCTAGAGAGGATCTTTATGCGGCTGACAAGGGCACTCATGACATTTTTCGGTAAGCGGTTGGCTTCTTTGAGGACGCCGTCGATACGACAGCGAACCTGCAAGTAGTCGTCGCGTGGCTCGATATGGATATCGCTGGCGCCCATTCGGATGGCGTATTCGAGGATCAAGTTGACGGTCTGCGCAACAGGCGAGTCTTCGGCGATCTCTTCTTCGGAAACGGCGTCTTGTTTTTCGCTATTTTCCTCTTGGATGGCGATGACTTCGTCGAGCTCCTGCGCAACACCATCGCGGTAGTTTTCGAGTACCTGTAGGATGTTTTCCTTGGTTGAGATGTAGAGCCGATAGTTGGATCCGATCTGTTTTTGGATAAAGTCCAGAGCTTGGACATCATCGGGATCCTCCATGGCGAGTAGTCTGGTTTGATCCTCTAGGCCAAAGACAACCGCGCTATACTGCCGAGCCATGCGCTCAGGCAAGATATCGAGGTGCGCTTTGTTGACTTCCTTTGCGTTGATTTCGATGAATGGCAAATCTACATAGTCGGCATAGATCTGGGTTAACTCTTTGTCGGTTATGAGCTCGCGACTGATGGCAAGGGACTGCAGAGGGCGGTGGGTCTTTTCCTGTTCTTTGCGCAACTCCAAAAATTGCTCATCACTGAGCTTATCGTGTTCTGACAGTAGTCGAACTATCGTGTCGTCAGAAATCCTCATAGCTGATTATCAGTATACAGTACCTCTTATGCTTTTTTGACCATGAAAAAGAAAGTATAGTAGGGGCATATGACATCTGTAAAAAATGATGATGAGATGCGTGCGCTTGGTCGAAAGCTCGGCGAGAGATTGCGCGGTGGTGAGGTCATCGAGTTGATCGGTGATGTCGGCGCAGGCAAAACGACGCTCGTCAAAGGCATCGGTGTTGGTCTTGCCGTCGATGATGATGTGCAAAGTCCAAGTTTTACGATCAGCCGCGTTTACCAGGTGCGTGATGGCCTCGAGTTGCATCATTATGATTTTTATCGTTTGAGCGACGCGGGCGTTATGCAGTACGAGTTGGCCGAGTCAGCCGATGATGCGCGGGCGATAACGGTCATAGAGTGGGCGGAAACGGTTCATGATGTGTTGCCGAGCAAACGCTGTATTATCCGGATCGAGTACACGCCAGATGGCGCGGGTCGAAATGTTACGATAACGGCTCCGTCGACGTACGAGTATTTGTTGGAGGGAGCCTCCTGATGTATCTCGGTATAAAGACTGATTCGCCGGTTGCTGAGTTCTATCTATGCGACGGGCTGGATTTACATGCCGAAAAGACCTGGCAGGCCGACCGTCAGTTGGCGCACGGATTGCTCGGCCAACTCGAGGTTTTTTTGCAAGAAAACGGCGCAGGCTTTGATGATCTAAAGGGAGTATTTGTCTACCGCGGTCCGGGGAGCTTTACGGGGTTACGCATCGGTATAACAGTGATCAACACGATCGCCTACGCAAACTCAATCGCGCTTGTTGGCGCCGAGGGTGAAGACTGGCGTAATGTTGCGCTAAAGCGGCTGGAGAGTGGCAACGTCGATGAAGTCGTCCTGCCACTCTATGGTGCAGACGCTCGGATAACGAAGCCAAGAAAATAGTATTCGTTACATTTAGCGCAGTGATAGGTCACAGTTTGACCGGGGTAGGACGAGGGGATATACTGCGAGTAGCTTTAGGGAGCAAAATAAACAAAAAAGAGATAAGACATGGAGAGAAGGCTACACCCCAGCGCACGTAATGTGCCTCCAGTTGCCCGCGATGCACCTACAGCGTCGCGTCGTGTCTCCGTTTCCGTGCCGCATCGCCAAGTCCCTCGTACCGATGACACAGTAGTGGAGCCTGTCGTCGAGCTGCCAGCGCCGCCTCTACCGCAGAAATCGAAAACGGATGCACCGGTTCTCCGTGACACTACTAGGCACCCCCACAAGTCGACTGTCGCTCCTTCTCTACATGGCTCACGTGGCGATAGCACGTATTTCGAGATAAAGCCGCCTACAGCGACACCGCGACGCCCGACTCCGGCGCGTTCTGAACCGCTTGTCGATCAGATACAAGAGCCAGAAGTCCATCCGATGCCATCAGGTCAGCCTGACATTTCAAAAACGCCCAAACGAGACCAGCGTCGCCGGTCATTTGGACTCGGGAAACCTCACGTTCTCCAGGGTATGGCTGCGCTCTTGTTTATCTTTGGCATGTACGTTGCGATAGATGGATGGCTGGTAAACCGCGCGGCGAGCGAGCAGGCTCAGGTTCTTTCTTCGAGGGCGGGCGACGAGGACTCATCGGGGGATGATGAAGTACTAGACGAAAAAGCACCGGCACATACAAGCACATACAAGGTAGCGCCAGACTTGCCGCGAATCCTCGAGATTCCTTCTATCGGTGTCTCGACACGGGTGTTGCAGCTCGGCGTAAAGAGCGATAACTCGCTCGCCGCACCGAGCAATATTCATGATGCCGGTTGGTATACCGGTAGCGCGAAGCCGACCGCTACGGCCGGCGCGATGCTCATGGATGGTCACGTCAGCGGTCCGACGAAAAACGGCGTATTCTACGACCTCAAGAAACTCAAAGCGGGCGACGATATCGTCGTCGAGCGCGGAGATGGACAGCGACTGACATTTGCCGTCATGAGAGTCGAGACCATACAGGTCGAGTCGGTTGATATGGGTGAGCTGATGCGCTCAGACGACCCGTCGAAACTTGGTCTCAACCTCATTACTTGTGGTGGGTTGTTCGACGCCCGAACTAATACCTTCAGGTCGCGGGTTCTTGTCTTTTCGGTACAGAAATAAGTGTCTTGTATTTGACCAATGCTTCGCGCACAGCGTATAGTTTTAGCAGGTGGGTTTAGCCTCACCGATTTCAGATAATTAGATTTTCTTGACCCAAGTGTTGCACGGCTAGTGAAGTGATAGCGATTGCCGTAACAACAGGGGTGACAGAACCAGAAAGGATACACCATGATAGAAGCACTGATTGCAGTTGTTGCTGCTGTATTTGGCGTGGGCGCGACAACTGTATACAACCAGCGCAAGGGCCAGAGTGCCTCACGGCAAGCGGACAAGCTCGTAGCGAACGCAAAAAACAAAGCAGGGGACATCTTGCTCAAGGCCAAAGACGATGCCCTCAAGGTCGTTGAAGACGCCAAACGAGGCGAAGACGAGCGTCGCAAAGAGATAAAAAAGGCTGAGAACCGCATCCTCGATCGTGAAACGAACCTCGACCGCAAGCTAGAGGAGATCGATCGCCGTAACGAAAAACTTCGTAAATCAGAAGACGAAGTCGAGTCGCTCAAGGACGAGATACGTGAAATTCGTGGTAGACAGCAGGAGAAACTCGAAAAGATCGCCAAACTCAGTAAAAAAGACGCCGCCGATAAACTGATGCAGATGACTGAGCGTGATATCAAAAACGATTTGACTGGTCTCGTCGCAAAACTTCAAAAAGACGCAATGGACGACGCCGAAGAACGAGCACAGCTCATCCTGGTTACTGCTATGGAGCGAATGAGCTCTGAGGTAACGGCAGAGCGCACCGTGACGGCCGTCAAGCTGACGGACGAAGAGATGAAGGGACGCATCATCGGTAAAGAGGGACGCAATATTCAGGCTCTACAACGCGCAACTGGTGTCGACATCTTGGTTGACGATACACCGGGCATGATTGTTCTGAGTAGTTTTGATCCGGTCCGACGCCAAGTTGCTCGTCTTTCCCTCGAAATGCTAATGAAAGATGGTCGCGTGCACCCGGCGCGTATCGAAGAAGTTGTCGTAAAAGCACAGAAACAGATCGACAAGGATATCGACCGTGCTGGTGAAGACGCGGCGCGCGAGGTAGGCGTCGTGGGTATTCCGAAAGAGATGCTCCGTCTGCTTGGTGAGCTCAAGTTCCGTACCAGCTACGGCCAGAACGTTCTCAAGCACTCAACCGAGATGGCACACATGGCTGGCCTGATCGCCGAAGAGATCGGCGCCGATGTTCGTGTTACTAAAACTGCCACACTGCTGCACGACGTTGGTAAGGCGGTTTCACACCGAATGGAAGGCAAGCATCACCACATCGGGGCGGAGCTAGCCCGCAAATATGGCATGTCTGAGGATATTGTCCATGCGATCGAAGCCCACCATGACGACATCGAAGCGACTACTCCCGAAGCGCTTGTTGTTCGTGTCTGTGATGCGCTCTCAGCCGCTCGTCCTGGTGCACGCAACATCTCTGCGGAAAACTTTGTCGAACGTATGCGCGACCTTGAAAACGTGGCAAACAGTTTTGACGGCATCGAAAAAGCCTATGCCATCAGCGCAGGCCGTGAAGTTCGCATCATCGTACGACCACAACATGTCGATGATTTGAGCGCGATCAAGCTGGCGCGCGACATCGCGACAAAGATCGAGTCAACCATGCAGTACCCAGGTACCATCAAGGTTAACGTTATCCGTGAAACTCGTGCTATCGAGTTTGCAAAATAACTGTTAACTATCTCACACGCTAGTTGATGTAGCCGCTGTATGATGAGGTTATGGCGGATACTATCAACAGATCAGACGTACAGCATGCGGTTCAGAACGCTCTGCATGATGTGCGCAACGATGTATCCCGAATGTCTCATACTGTTGACGGCATGAACCGAGTGGGGCAGGACATCAAAGACCTGTCTCGCCGGCTCGCAGCGCTAGAGCAGTGCATCAACCAGATCCAAAATGTCGTCGCAAATACACTTGGTCGTCCTGTTACAAAACGATACCCTGATCCGTATGTCGTCGGTATTGCGAACGAAATCAATGATCTCAAGATACGATTTGCGACAATAGAACGCTTCGCCCAGCAGATGAGTGACTATATACGACTGCGCGATGCGCAGGACCAAGAAGACCGTCAGTACCGCTCGGCATAACCACCTCTAGTAAATCGACTTCACATCTGTTACAATCGTTTTTGTTCCGTTCGGTTTTCACTTTGTGAATTCCGTCTCCGGGGTGTGGCGCAGTTGGTAGCGCGCGCGGTTTGGGACCGTGAGGTCGAAGGTTCGAGTCCTTTCACCCCGACCAAGAAAAAATCCTGTCCTTGTGACAGGCTTTTTTCTTGGTCCGTGCTCAGGCCCCCGATCCTTTCACCCCTCAGCTACGTATCCGTATACTAGTTATATGACCGATAAGCCCTCAAAGCCTCATAAAAAACGAAGCCCCAGAGTAAAGCCCGTCCACCATGCGGCAGATTTCGACCTGGACGTATTATCAGGTGATGATGACCTGTTCAGGTGGTTTTTGCTAACCTTTCTGCTCGGTAAGCCGATCCAGTCGACGGTTGCGGTGCGAACGTGGAAGTTATTTATTGAGCGTGGGCTTGATCTTCCGTGGGCTATTCTCGATACCTCCGATCGTCAGCTAGTGGCCGCACTACACAGAGGTGGATACACTCGCTATCAACACGTTATGGCAAAAGCACTTCGTACGTGTATGACGCAGCTCGTGAACCAGTATGAAGGATCCCTCCTGTTGCTCCTCGAGAGTTGTGAAAACGAGGAAGAGCTTTCGAAGCGGCTCCAGAAATTCTACGGCGTCGGCCCAAAAACTGCCGAGATTTTTATGCGCGAGACAGAAGAGTATTTCGCGCGACGAAATGACTAGCATTCTTTGTATACTGAAGATATGCCAAAACCCGATCTCAATCTGTTTTTGCTCCAGCAACTTACGATTGATCTGTCTTTGATCGACAGAAACCATTACCTAGCTAAAACTGATCGCAGGGAAAACGACGTCGAGCATAGTATGACGGTTGCACTGCTGTGCTGGTATATTTTTGATACATACTCAGTACCTCTAGATATAGCAAAGATATTAAAATACGCTCTCGCTCACGATTTCGTAGAGCGATACGCCGGTGACGTAAACACCTTTGCGAGTGATACTGCGCGTATCCAGAAAACCCACGATGAAAAAGCATCACTCGAGAGGATGTCAAAAGAGATGCGCGAGTTTAGCTCGTTGATCGAGGCTATGCGAGCTTACGAAGATAAAACCGATGAAGAGAGCGTGTTCGTCTGGACAGTGGATAAGATGCAGGCGCTGATTATGGGCGACCTAGACGACTGGCGACCATATGCTGAACTAGATATTACCTATGAGGAGTTTTGTCAAAAGTACAGTGAACTCTTGGCGGCTTCGTCCCAGTATGGCCGAGACATCTTTGAAGGCCTTATCGAGTACAGCAAGCAGACCTATTACGATCGACCAAAGCGGTAGGGCTCCTGTGAGAGAGATGCCTTTGAGCGTATAATAGTCACATATGCCTCAACAACAACCCCCATATCCCGCACCAGACTTTTCACTCATCGACTCAACTGGCGAACGCCGCAACCTCAGCGACTACAAAGGCTCGTGGCTCGTTCTGTATTTTTACCCTGCCGATGACACCCCTGGTTGCACGATCGAAGCCTGTAGCCTCCGTGATGCCCGTGATGATATCGCTGAGCTGGGGGCGCAAATCGTCGGCATATCCCGAGACAACCCGAGCTCACATGAGGCGTTCAAGCAAAAGCACTCTCTCAACTTTACGCTCCTGTGTGATCCCGATGTTACAGCGCACAAAGCCTACGGTTCTTGGGGCAAGAAGATGTTCGGCCAAGAAGGCGTTCTTCGTAAGACATTTCTGATCGATCCCGAAGGAACGGTTCGCAAAGTCTACGGCCGCGTGACGCCGGTTGGTCATGGTGACAAGATAGTTGCCGACCTCAAAGCGCTACAGTCTTAGCGAGGTAAAATCCGTCGCACGATCGGTAAACGCAGCAGCGCCGCGTGGAGGAGCAGGATGAGAACGCCGATCAAACCGTTGATCCAAAAGTGTTTTTCGAGCGGGACAAACGTGACGATCGGAACAAGTATGACCGCCTGTAGACAATAGACCGTGAGCGAAGCTTGCCCGAACGGCAGCAGTAGCCAGCCTGCAAAACGCAGTAGCCACGACCGCATTACGTGGAAAAGAGCGAGCAGTCCGCTGAACCAAACAAAGGACAGAAGAA
>CAMPIR010000025.1 GCA_946886435.1 uncultured Candidatus Saccharibacteria bacterium
GTGATAGAGTGTCGGTAATGGCTCCATGCCGCGTCGTTTTATCTCGCGGATATAGTCACGGTAATGATCGATTGCTTCACGGTCCCAAATACCTTCCTGCGGCTCGATCCGAGACCATTCGATGCTAAAACGAAACGCATTGAGATGTAGTTTTTCAGCGATAGCAAGATCGAGCTTGTAGCGGCTATAGTGATCTATCGCCTCACCAGAAACATAGTTATCCGGATCGGTGGCGGCAGCGCTTACCTCAGCCCAACCAGGTAAGTCTGCGAGCTTGTACTCGGCGCTGTTGGCGAGACTTTTGGCGTTCTCGAGCTCCCACACCGACCAGTTGTTGTGGTTGTTGCCCTCGATCTGATGGGCGCTCGTCGCCGCCCCCCAGAGGAAACGCGACGGAAATTTTAGCAGTGGGTCGGGTTCTTGCATGTGAAATACATTATACCTCTAAAAAGCGCCTAGACGTCGTTGATTGGCATCAAAAGTTTTAGTCCAACGACCTGGTAGGCCTCGTGCTCATAATGGTATTCGATGAGATGATCAGCGCGAAAATAATCCCCCGTCGGCGAATCCCGGTAGTACAGCTCTGCTTTATGGTAGTTGTCGTGGGTCAGGAGCGGCCCGCTGTAGATACGGAACACTCGTTGATCACCAGCGCTCAGGGGATAATTAAGCCCGAATGTTGAACCGAAGATTATCATCTTATCCAGATGTGCATCACGGTCGGACTGGTTCTTTAGCGTCACCCAGAGATCAAACGACTGGCCGTTCAGATCGGTTTTTACATGAGTGGCGGCCATGACTGGCGGATGTTTATAGCCCTTTTCGTCGTAAAGCCCCGTTTCTGGGTGCGCAGCAGCCTGTTTTGCCTCACGGTCTTCGGCATAATCAACCGTCGGCGCGTCATCGTCCCAGTCTTCACCACGCGCTGGCGGCACCTCGAAAGCCGGTTTGCCCTGTGCGATCCGGCCTACAACATCCCAAAATCCCATAGCACGTCCTCCTTTACGAGTAGTTCAGTGTTCGCTCTCTCGATCTACGCAAGCATAAAAACGGTCACCGCCACCAAAATGACGATCGCAACCACGACGACCAGGAGTTCGAGAAACGTGAAGCCGGCTTGTAGGTTCTCTGCTGATTTCATACCTTACTTCTCTCTTTTTCTGTCACCATAATACACCTAGTTTGTGATTTCTTTTTGCTATACTAACCACTAGAGGAATAGAACACATATATATTATGCGAGCACGTAGCCTAAGCGTAGGCAGTAACATCATATCTATCGCACAACGCTTCCGCGTTAAGTCTAGCTATGCCATTGCTGCTATGGCGGTTCTGTTCGCGACTATTACTCCGCTTGGAGTTATGGCCGTTACACCGATATCCCAGGGGTACACAACCGACGAGCGACTCTCGACTGGGACGCTTGTCAGTCTCGAAAAAGACTCAGCCGACAGGATCATTCCTGCTTCGAACAGCAACGTAGACAACCTACTCGGCGTAGTCATCAATGGCGACAGCTCGCTACTCTCCGTCAGTAACGGCGACAACCAGGCACAGGTCGCGACGAGCGGCACCATCAATGTCCTAGTCTCTGATATCAACGGCAAGATCGAAAACGGCGACCACATCACCGCCTCCCCGATAAGCGGTGTCGGCATGAAAGCCTCGACCAACACTCGGACCATCGGCATCGCACAATCGAGCATGCGAGGCGACACCAAACAAAAGATCAAGGACGCGTCCGGAAAAGAACAAGAGGTCACTCTCGGCCAAGTGTCAGCGCTAGTTAATGTGGCTTATTTCTTCAAAGAACCTGAACGCACCGTCGTTCCTTCAGCCATCCAGAAAGTCGCCAACGCACTGGCGGGCAAAGAGGTTAATACCCTGCCTATCCTCATCAGTGCGGCAATCTTTATCGTGACGCTTATCGTGGCGGTGAGTATAATCTATTCCATGATCCACAGCAGTATCATCTCAGTAGGCCGCAACCCGATGTCACAGTCAGCGATCTACCGAGATTTGATACAACTGTCTGCCCTCGTGTTGGCGATACTCGGTGTGGGAATGGTAGCAATTTATCTGATATTAACGAGGTTATAAGATTATGGGTGGGATATTTTTGCAAGTTTTTATACTAGTCAACGTTTTTTTGATCGGTGTCGTGAGCGCTATCGGACTGCGTCATGCGCTTGCACACTTTCGACCCCACGCTCATGATGCTGATCGCGTCCAAAAGCCGACCCCACCGGCTGTTCGTTTGGCACCTGAAGTCAAAGAAAAACTCCTGCAGGACGCTCAAAAGAACTATCAGAAGATCCTCGACAACGCCGCCGGTGAGCTTCAGCTTGATCTCGCCCGCACTTCCGAACAGCTTAACAAGAAACTCGATGCACTCGGTAACCAGATCGTCACCGACGAGATGAAGCGCTACCAAAAAAGCATGGAAGAACTGCAGCAACATACCGAACAAGCCGTTCACGGGACTCAGGAGCAGTTAGACAAGCACCAAGATGACCTGAAAACCCGTCTCGCTGAACGCCAAAAAGAGCTAGAAGCCAAGCTGGACGAAGATATAGCTGCCGAAAAAGAACTGTTGATTGCCCAGATCGATACCAAACTGGCTGACGCTGCGGCTTCGTTCTTGCTCGAAACGATGCAACACGACGTTGATCTCGGTGCCCAGACAACGTATTTGACGAAGATGATCGAAGAACACAAGGACGAGTTCAAGAAAGAGGTGGGTGGTGAAAGTACCGCTGCCTAATACCGTTTCTTCTCAGCAAGATCTCAGCGTGCTCATCCTTGAGATTCGTGACTACGCCAAATGGTTCGCCCACAACGCCATAAAAGAACGGGTGCACGCCAAGAACGCCACACCGCCGCCCACCCTTTCTCCAGGAGCGCTTGAGCTCGTACGTGGTATCGGTAGCAAAAAACTTCTGAGCCAAAAAGCACTCGACGACCTTATCCTCGAGCTAGAAGCCGCCAAGAAAACCGCCCCACTCATCACCATCACCCTTGCAGCACCGGCCACAAAGGACGTCAAACAGGCACTGGTGAGCTCTTGCCGATCGCACATCGCCGACGACGCCCTGGTCACGTTCAAATTTAACTCGAGCCTCTGTGGCGGCATGGTTTTGCAACATGGCAGTCGTGTATTTGACTGGTCATTCCGTCGTCAGATCTTAGCTAACCGGACGAAGTTCACTGAGGTACTGCGCAGTGTTCGATAACCATACTTTCCAAAAACTCGTTGAGGCCGATAACCTCACCGGTGAGGTCGTCGCGGTCAATGACTTCATCATCGAAGTCAAAGGCCTAGAGGGCGTCCGTCTCGGTGCCGAGGTCCTGTTCGAAGACGGCCAACGAGGAATGGTTCGTGAAGCCTACGGCGACCGGGTGGTACTGTTTAATATCGATTCTGAAAAGATGGAACCGGGTACGCTCGCTGTCGTTCAGAGCAACACGCTCCAAGTTCCCGTTGGCAAAGGCCTCGTCGGACGCGTCGTCAGCCCGATGGGCGAGCCGCTTGACGGCAAAGGCGCTATCCGCACAACAGCCTCCTCCGGTGTTTTCAACCCTGCTCCAGGCATCATGGCTCGTTCGATGCTTAACGAGCAACTTGCCAGCGGCGTACCGGCAGTTGATAGCTTTTTCCCGATCGTACTTGGTCAGCGTATCGCTATTCTCGGTGATAGCAAGTCTGGTAAAAGTACCTTCCTTGGCCAACTGTCCGCATCCCAGGAAGGCACCGACCGCATCGTTGTTTATGTTCTGATGGGCCGACGCAAGGTTGACGTTGAGCGCCTTCTCTCCAGCTTGCGCGAATCAGGCGCCATGGAACATACCATCGTCGTGCTCGCTGATATCTTTGACTCATTGACGCAGACCTATCTCGCTCCGTATGCAGCCTGCGCCATGGCCGAATACCTCTGGCACGAAGGCCGTGACGTCATCATCATGTATGACGACCTTAGCTCACACGCAGAAGCCTACCGACAACTCTCCCTTCTCCAGGAAGTTGACCCAGGACGTGACAGCTACCCTGGTGATATCTTTTATGCCCACTCCTCACTCCTCGAGCGTGCGGGAAAGCTCAAGTCAAACGGCAAAACGCTAACGGCGCTCCCGGTAGTATTGACGCCAAACGACGACATCACCGCCTACCTCAGCACCAGCATCATGTCGATTACCGATGGTCAGGTCATCTTTGATCTCGGCCTGTTCCGCCAGGGCATCCGCCCTGCCGTCAATGCCGGTTTGTCCGTCTCTCGTGTTGGTGGTCAAGCGCAAAGTAAACGTCAAAAGATCCTCAGCAGTACACTCTTCAAAACACTGGCCGCTTATCGCCAGGCGGAGGAGTTCTCACACTTTAGCTCGCAACTCTCAGACGACACCAGACGCGATCTCACGATCGGTAAATACGTCTACGAAGCCCTGCGTCAACCGCCAGAGGAACGTTACAGCCTGCCTGAACAACAGCTCATACTCGAAACGGTGCTAAGTAGCGGCGGAGATATTGAGCTAGACGTCCCAGCCATCAAAGAATCAGCCAAGAAAATGGCTTCGGGAGCCAAAACCGAAGAGGACTATGACCGACTGGAAGCAAAGCTACTAAAACAGCATAGTGCAACAAAACTAGCATCAAAGCCACAAGAAAAACCGAGCGAATCTGAAGACGCCGCCGACGAGGAGCAGACCGATGCGAAGAGCTAATGCGATCGAAAAAGACGTCTCTGATATCTCGACGGTTCAAGACCTGACAGGAGTTTTCGAGAGCCTCGCGAGTACCCAGGTCGCAAAGGTCAAAACCAAAGTGGAGTTATCGAAGGCGTTCTTTCAACTACTCTGGCAACGCTATAGCTCGATTCGGGTCGACCCGAACACTCGTATCACCAACCGCGAACTGGGCAATGATATCGGCAAGGACCAGGTTTTTATCCTCATTACTGCCGAGGCCGGCCTGAGCGGCGACATCGACCAGCGACTCGTCGAAGTTGTCAGTCAGAATTACGACAAAAAAACGACGGATATCATCGTGCTCGGTAGTCACGGCGCAAACCAGCTCAGCCAGCGCGATATGGAATACATCCGCTTCTTCCAGGTTCCAGAAACCGACAGCTACATCGATGTTACCCCTGTCATCGAAGCCGTCCTCTCCTACTCGCGTATCATCATCTACTATCAGGAATACGTCTCGCTCGGCGTCCAAAACATCCAGTCGATCGACCTGATCTCGAGCATGCGCGACATGAGCGAAGACGCCAACGAGGACGCCATGACAGCAGAGGACACCATCTTTGAGCCATCGCTCGACGAGATCGCCGATGAAATGGAGATGACCATGATGACTCTCGCGCTCTCACAGACTATCCTCGAGTCGAGCCTCGCCCAGGCAGCCAGCCGGTTTAACGCCATGGCGGTCGCCAAAAAACGCGCCGGTGAGTTGGTTGACGACTATATGCTCGAGTTCCACCGCGCCAAACGCTCCGAGAGCGACCGACAGATGCGCGAAGTTATGACCAGTATCAAAAAGAAACGACGGATGGCAGCAGGAGGCAACGCATGACAAACACAAAGACCAAAACCCACCCCCCTATCGGAGCTGAGGTTGGCGTAATCCAAACATTACGCGGCTTGACCGTCGAAGTTCAGATACTCGGCGAACGCCCCGACGCAAAAGAACTGCTCATCGTGGATGGCTACCCTGATATCTTCCTGGAAGTCAGTTTCTTCCGTTCCGGCAAAGCGGTCTGTCTCAACCTGGCGAACGCCCAAGAACTCCAGTGCGGTCAGAAGGTGTTCCGGAGCCATACCAAAGTAACCGTCCCTGTCGGACCAAAGACAGCTGGACGCGTCTTTGATGCCCTAGGCCGCCCGCTCGATGAAGCTCCTGAGCCGACAGCCGATGTCCCTCGCCGTTCGATCACTGAGCCGACGGGCACAAAGAGTTACCGCAGCAGCAAAAAACTCGAACTACTCGAGACCGGGCTCAAGGTTATCGACTTTCTCACGCCGTTCGTCAAAGGACGCAAGATCGGTATCGTCGGCGGTGCCGGTGTCGGCAAGACGGTCCTCACCATGGAAATGATCCACAACGTCACGCAGGGCACAAAAAACAGCATGAGTATCTACTGTGGTGTTGGTGAGCGTATCCGTGAAGGAAACGAGCTTTACGAGACACTCAAAGAAACCGATGTCCTAAAGAACACAGTGATGTTCTTTGGACAGATGGACAGCACCCCGGCCATCCGTTCGATGGTCGCGCCGGCAGCAGCAACGGCAGCCGAATATTTCCGCGATGAAGAAAACCGCGACATCCTGTTTTTCATCGACAATATCTATCGTCACATCCAAGCCCTCACTGAGCTGAGCACCAACATGGGGCTAGTGCCGTCCGAAGGTGGCTATTCCCCGCTTGTATTTTCTGAGCTGCGTCGCCTCCAGGACCGTCTCACCTCCACCGAGCATGGCACGATCACCTCAGTGCAGGCCGTCTATATCCCGGCGGACGACCTTTCCGACCCTGCAGTACAAGCTATATCGCAACAGCTCGACTCCGTCCTCGTGCTTGACCGATCTATCGCCGAAACCGGCATCCGTCCTGCGGTCAACCTACTCAAGACGACCAGCTCCCTGCTCACCCCTGAGATCGTCGGCCAGCGTCACTACCTGCTCGCTGGTCGCGTCCAGGCAATCATGCAAAAATACGACAGCCTCAAGAACATTATCGCTATCGTCGGTGAAAATGAGCTCTCACCTGCCGACCGTGCCGACTATCAGAACGCCAAGAAACTGATCCTGTTCTTTAACCAAGATTTCTCAGTCGCGGAAAAGTTCAGCGGCCGTCCTGGTGAGTATTCAACGCTCGAGCAGACGCTGAGCGGCATCGAAGCGATACTCGAGGGCAAATCTGACAAAAAGCAGCCCGCGAGTGAAAAAATTGAGAAAAAACCAGCTTCTGCACCAGCCAAAGACGCTGAGAAAAAACCAAAGAAATAAGCCATGAGTCAGCCAGCCGAGTCCCTAAAAGTCATCGCGCGCGCACCCTTTAACCTCTACTACGAAGGTGAGGCGCTCTCCGTTACGGCCGCAAACAAGGTTGGACCATTCGATATCCTTCCCGGTCACGCTGACTTTTTTTCCGTCCTAAGTCCGTGCGACGTCTTCATCGAGACCGACAAAGAGCCTGTCTCGTTTTCGATCACCAACGGCATCATCACGGCACGCGATAACGAAGTGATGCTGTTTATCGATATGTAGAGGACTCGGCTTCGCTTCCGCTATAGAGCAAAGCAACGGATCTATTGCATCACGATGTAGTCTACGAAATACCCGCCTGGGCTCAGCGGCGAGGCCGTACACACCGTAAATCCACTCGCGGTTCGTCCAGACAGGTATATATTTGCTGGCATACTGCCCGTTATCACTACGTGAGGGGTCGTGCCATATGATTGACGAAACGTCACGCTCACGAGACAGCCAGAACCGGCTCCGGCACCGACGTTGACGCCTATAGTGCCTGAGACATCGTTGCCGCTGATACTCACCGTACCGTTACTACCCAGGGCACCGCCGGCAGGACTGACGCCAGGGGCTGAGCCGCGTGTGATGATGTGTCCACCGATCATAAGGGTCGAGTCGGAGACCAACGTACTAGCCTGGAAACCGCGGGCGGATAATGTCCCTCCGACGGCCAGGTTGCCAGCGACGTTTAGGCTGTTATTGATCGTAACTAGCTGAGACATTGTGACTGGGCCCTGCAGACGCGTCGCTCCAGCTGTATTGAGGTCTTTCCGAAGGTTAAGTGTCGAAGTCGTTGTATCACCGTTTACGTTGAGCTGACCGAGCGCTGTTTCGCCCGCTTCTAGCCGGGCGAAACTGGCATCGGTCGCAGAGAACTTGCCATTGAGACGCAACTGTCCACCGATACTGACGTCGCTCGCAACGGTCACCGTACCATTAAAGGTTGTGTCCGGACCGATAGTCAGCTCAGTCCCGAGATCACCGACAGCATTTCGACTAACACCGAGACCATCGAGCGTCTCAGCGCTCAGTGTGACAGACTCTCTGTCGACGCTCTTTTCTCCGCCCTTATCGCGCATCAACCATAGAAAACCGCCGACATTTAGCGCAAGTATGCCGACGACAACGGTCGCACCGATAAAAGTCGCCTTGTGGCTCGGCCGATAGGTTATTCGACGTGAACGGAGCGGCTTTTTAGGGGCAGCGGCAGCCTCGGGCGTCGAGGCCTCACCACTATCACTACTGGTTTGTGGTTTTAGTACCTCTGGTTCCGGTAGATCAGATGTTTTATCTTTGGTTTCAGAAGCAGGTTTGTCAGCCACCCGTTTATTCCTTCAGCTTATATTTATAGAAGTATACCGCTTACGCCTACCCTAAAGCAATCCTAGTATCACGCTTGCGATTTTGCCTCTCATGCACAACAATAGAGGTTATGTATAGGAGGGTGACGGACTGGGGACGTTTAGGGTTGGTGATCTTTTTTTGTGCGCTCGTTCCAGCATCGGCAGCCTACGCCGAGACACTCCAGTCGCCCAACTACCGTTTTGACGAAAGTACTGTGGGTGCTGGTGGACTGGTTCAGTCGAGCTCAGCGAACTATCAAGGTGGTAACTCTCTCGGTGATATCGCGGTCGGCAACTCCGCTTCGGCAAACTATCAGATAATGTCACCGGCGCGCAACAGCGACGACCCTACTCTGTCGGTACAGATCCACAGCACAGCAGCAAGCTTCGGTAGCTTTTCCGCTACCAGCCCAAGCATGGCAACGGCCAGCTTTTCGGTCTCTAACTACACTGCATTTGGCTACGTCGTTCAGATAGAGGGCGACCCACCAAAGAACGGTAGTCGCACCATCCCGGCGCTCACCAGTGAAGCATCATCAGAAGTCGGTACGGAGCAGTTCGGCATAAACCTGGTCGCAAATACCTCACCTTCCTCTGTTGGAGCAAATCCCGACCAGGGGCAGTTCGGCGCAGGCGTCGCTCACCCTGACTACGCCACGCCAAACAAATACCACTACGCGAGCGGCGATGTGATCGCCAGCGCCCCGAAGAGCTCGGGGATAACCAAGTTTACGATCAGCTACCTCGTAAACGTCGCCCCTCTCACCAAGGGTGGGATGTACAAAACAGACCAGACAATCATCGTTGTCGGCACCTATTAACCTCCCTCATATATAAGAGAAGTTATCCACACATACGCCAAATGTAGTAAATATCTGTTGACATTATGAAAATGCTCGTGCTATTCTTCGGGTAATACCTTAAAACCAAAAAACAAAAAAGAAAAACAAAGAGATGAAAACACCACAACTATCTTTTGCCGTAGCACTGCGTATATTTTCCGCATTGATACTCATGGCAACGACATTAGTCCTTCCGTTCCAGACTGCGTACGCTGCGCAGCTCACTACGCGTAGCCTTACTTTGACTGCCGACACTACCGGTGGTTCGGCCCCATATGAAACTGCTGGGGACCTTGTTAAGCACGACTTTACGTTCTCTAGCCCTGCAGTCGGTACACCTCTTGGGTCTATCCGCTTTCAATACTGTACAACTGCGGCAAATTCAGTCGCTAGCCCAACGTGTATAGCCCCAACTGGCTTGGACACAAGTACTGCAACCCGAACAAATGAATCAGGTGCAACCGGTTTCGTGTCCCTAAACCATATATCAGCAAATGAGTTCTACATTGCTCGAGGATCGGGGCTAAACTCCGCTCTGATCGATAATGATTCAAACGGTACCAACACCATCATGAGCTATCAAATTAGCGGTGTTGTCCCACCAACAGAAACAAACACTACCTTCTATGTTCGCATAACGACGTACCAGGACATAGATGGCACAACCAACCCCGTAGACGCTGGTGTCGTTGCTGCCAGTACGGCAACCCCGATCGATATCACCGGAACGATGCCTGAGTCACTTGTCTTCTGTACGGGACGTACCGTTCCGGTCATCACCGCTACGACCGTCCCTGAC
>CAMPIR010000026.1 GCA_946886435.1 uncultured Candidatus Saccharibacteria bacterium
CTATCATGCCTATCGGCGCCAAGATGTACGAAGCCGCATCTAGCGAATCTGAAGGTGATGCCGAGGCCACATCAGACGAGCCAGTCGAAGGCGAAGTCGTCGACGAGAAGGAAGAGAAGGGCAAAAAGTAGTTACGTGCCTTCTCCACAAAAACCCCGAGAACAAATCTCGGGGTTTTTGCTATCGAGAGGCTATAATAGAGGTAATCAATGAGCTCAGAACAGCAAAAAGATCTCGGTAAGTTTTTTCTTGTCGGTGTCGTCTCGACAGCGTTTGACTATCTGCTGCTGAATATATTCGCAGTTATCATCGGCTTGCCGCTCCTCATCGCGAACTCGATCTCAGCGCCTTTCTCGAGCTTTCTGAGCTACAAGCTCAACAGACATGTCGTGTTTGAGGGGCGTATGTACGGAAGGCGCAAGACCTTGCTGCTGTATGTAGCAATCATAGCGTTCGGCATCCTCATTATCCAGAACAGCCTTCTGCATATATTCGAAAATACGTTGGCTCATCCACTGGCCGAATCGATCTTGCCGCTGCTTGATGCCATCCGGCTCGGACACATAAGCGAATCAACGGTTGCAATTAACCTCGCCAAGATCGGCGCCTCGCTACTGGCGGCGCTCTGGAACTTCTTTATGCTCCGAAAATTCGTCTTCGTCACAAAGGACGACCTGGGAAGCAACTAGCCGTTGCGCGGAATCGCGACGAGCTCAATATCGAACACGAGGTCGCTATTTGGCGGGATATTGGCGGCTGCCCGCACTGACCCATAGGCCATTTCTGAAGGGATGATGAGTCGTCGCATGCCACCCACTTTCATGCCCGGGACACCTTCGGTCCAGCCTCTCACTACTTGGTCCAGCCCAAAGGTGATAGCCTCGCCAAAGTCATGGCTGCTTTGAAAGATAACACCGTTTTTACAGAGCGCACCAGTGTAGTGTGCCGTGATAGTCGCTCCGGGGTTCACGGTTTCGCCGGTGCCGACTTCGATATCGATGACTTCAAGTGTCTCGACGTTGTCGATTGGCGTGAAGTCGCTGAGTTTTGTTCCTTCGTATTTTGTCATATCTCTAGTATAAACCATCTAGCACTCTTGA
Source organism: uncultured Candidatus Saccharibacteria bacterium (assembly GCA_946886435.1). The sequence continues at coordinate 1,101 of CAMPIR010000026.1, forward strand.
CCTCAGAGTGCTAGTCTCGTACTATAGATAACAGATGTCAAAACGAGATTATTACGAAATACTAGGGATAGACAAGGGCGCCTCAGCCGACGAGATAAAGAAGGCGTTTAGAAAACTTGCTATCAAATACCACCCGGATAAAGAGGGCGGCGACGAGGTCAAGTTCAAAGAGGCAAACGAGGCCTACGAGGTCTTAAAAGACGAGCAGAAACGACAGCGCTACGACCAGTTCGGCCACGCTGGTGTCGGTGGAAACGGTGGTGGTGGCGCTGGTAATCCGTTCGAAGGTTTCCAGGGCTTTGGCAACGGCCAAGGGTTTGAGTTCAACTTTGGTGATGGCGGACTGGGCGATATTTTCGGTTCGTTCTTTGGTCAAGGTGGTGGCGGTCAGCGAGGCCCGCGTCGTGGCCGTGATGTCGAGACGACGATCAACCTGACCTTCGAAGAAGCTGTCTTCGGAACCGAGAAGACCATCCACGTGACGCTCGATGACGAATGCTCGCACTGCAAAGGTTCAACGGTTGAGCCTGGCTATGAGTTTAAAACGTGTCCGACATGTAAGGGTGCCGGCCAACAGACCCGTGTCATGAATACAATCTTTGGCGCCATCCAGCAGCAGGTACCATGCGAAACCTGCCGCGGACGAGGCAAAGTGCCAGAAAAGGTTTGTACCGTCTGTAACGGCAAGGGAACAGAGCGTACGAAACAAGATATCACGCTCAAAGTACCCGAAGGTGTCGACGATGGTGCGACCATCCGTCTACGCGAACGCGGTGAAGCGGTAGCTGATGGCGCCAAGGGTGACCTCTACGTCCATCTACGGGTCAAACCGCACAAGAAATTCACCCGTGAAGGCGACCTCATCCTTTCCGACGAACACATCAGCATGGTCGACGCCGCACTCGGCACCGAGATCGAGGTTGAGACAGTTGACGGTGTCGTTACTATGAAAATCCCGGCCGGAACACAGAGCGGTACCGACTTTAAGTTATCAAGCCACGGCGTACCGCACATGCGCGGTAGCGGTCGCGGAGCGCATATCGTTCGTATCATCGTCGATATCCCGACAAAGTTGACCAAAAAACAGCGTGAGTTACTTGCTGATTTCGATAAAGCGAAACGTTCAAAAATCTTCTAGATTTCTTTGCCCTCAGGCAGTACAATTCAGTGACAAATGCCGTACACTATTCGCATTGCCACCGAAGACGATATCGACGCGCTGTACGATATATCTTGTTCGGTGCACCTAGAATCGTTCTACCGCGACCTCATACCGGAGACTCACTATGCTCGGTTCGTCGAACGATATACGCCGTCTCCGCAGCGCTTGGCGCGGTTTTATGAAAAGTTCATCACGCGCTTTCATGACCCACAGTGGCACACATGGGTCGCCGAAGAGAATGGCGAGATCATCGGGTTTACGGTCGCTCACGAACAGGGTGAGGTGTTAGAGCTGAGGAGCTTATTTGTGAGCAAAGGCCATCAAGGCAAAGGTGTAGGCCGGGCGCTGTTCGAGACGTCCTGCGGTATCGCTGAACCAGGACAGACGATTTTGCTCGAAGTTCTTGAAAACAACCACCGCGCTATCAAGCTCTACGAAAAACAGGGTTTTGAAAAGGGCGTCCCCGTCGATGAATACTACGGCGGGTCGATGATACAGATGTACAAGCATTGACATTTTATATAAAAAGTGCTAATATATACGTATGGAAACCATTACCCATGGTAACGTTGAAGCTACGTTTCAACACCTTCTCGAACTAGAGCCAAAACTCATCTCTTCAATGGTTCCTGCAAATGACCAGGAAGAAAAAAATCTTTTTCTCGCCGGGGAGCATCGCTTACCTGAACATACCTATCCGAACTTGGCTATCGATGACGAAAAACTGGAGGCTATCCGCCAAATCGGAGATGCGATTTTAGCCGATCCTAGTCTCGATCCTAAACATGAAGTAGTGTACCGTGAGTTTGTCGAGGGTTATCTCAGAAAGACCCGCCTAATGCAGCACGCATATAGAACCAAAGCTGCTTCGACCGACGAGGAGCGTGAAAACGCGAAGCGTGACTTTATGGAGTTGAATGTTGAGCTATACGGTGCACCCGATCGAGAGACATATACGTCGTTATTTCAGGAAAAGCTTCATGTGATAAAGCAAAAAAACTTGTCATCTATCGCAGCAGATATTCACGAAGAGCTACTTGCTCTCGTCCCAGCGCAGTATGTCGAGCAGGGTGCTACATCGGAGCGATACCGACCTTCATCGGAAACGATTGAATGGATGCAGTCAGCCGTAAATACTCTGTATGGGTCGATGCTTGAGCATGTCCCTGACAAAGAATCGTTTAACGTAGACGAAGTGCGCGATATCTTTGATACGATTTTGCGTAAAGAGTTTGGAGAGGCGGCCGAGGGTTGGCGTATTGACGTAGAGCCTGCAACGTCAATCAATGTGAAGGGACCCGAAAAGCGCGTCGTTATTCCTGAGGATCGCGGTGAACTGCCGCGCGAAATCGTAGAGCAACTGGTCGTGCACGAGCTGGGTGTTCATGTCATGCGTGCGATCACTGGTGGTCAAACTGATATTGGTCCGCTCCAGACTGGCCTCAACGAATATTATGATGCCGAAGAAGGGCTAGGCAAGATTATGGAGCAGGCTCTCAGGGGTAATTTTATCGAAGCTGGCGTAGACCATTACATTACGGCTGGGCTTGCAACCTTCGACGACAAGGATTTCCGTGACGCTTACGAAATAAAGTGGCGACTTGGTCTACTCGACATGCTTACGGACGAAGAAGAGGTGACTGAAGCTATAGTCGCCAATGCCCGAAAAGTGGCGTACACGGGCGTGATGCGTATCTATCGTGGTACCGACGAACTACCGTGGTATAAAGATCTCGCCTACTACAACGGATCAGTGGAAACGTGGAAGTTCCTCGAGAAGATAAAAGGCGATGATTTCCGGCTGACACTCCTACTCATGGGCAAGACGAATGTTTCTGACGAGCATTTGCGCGTTCTCCTCGAGTCAAAATCAGTATAGAATAGCCCAGAAGCTATTGACATTTTTGCATTTTATTGCTATAATTGTAATATTATTGCCTACGATAAAAAAGTAACGCCAATGCTAAAGATTACCACCCGAAGTATAGTAGATGAGCTGAAGAGCCGTGGAGTTCCCGTAGAGATACTCGAGGAACGATACGGTCTTGTTCGCTATAGGGTAGGCGATCAATGGCGCTTACTCAGGAGCTCAATTACTGACGAGGCGAGTTGGCTTGGTGGGTTTATTGCGCGCGACAAGCGAATTACACACGCGTTGCTCGAGGATGAAGACCTCAGGCAGCCGGCGACGGTGAGTTTTGAGAACGAAGCGTTGGCGCTTGGGTTTATGAACCATCACGAACAGATCGTCGTGAAGCCAACAGATGGTGGGCATGGTAATGGGGTGACAGTTGGCGTGCGGACAGAGAGCGCGTTACACCGCGCAATTGTCGTGGCTAAACAAGCAAGCAGAGGCGGCGAGGTTATCCTGCAGGAACAAGTGAGCGGCAACGACATTCGCGTGTTGATAATCGGTGGCTCATTTGCGGCTGGTGCCCTGCGTATCCCGGCAGAAGTTACCGGTGATGGTGAGCATACGATCCGCCAGTTGATCGATCTGGAAAATAACGATAACGTAAAACGCGGCAACAATTATTCTAAGCGTTTGAATTTTATAGACCACGAGGCGGCGGAGAGATTTCTTGGTGAACGCATCGATAATGAGGTTCCAGCTCAGGGCGAGGTAGTTCGTGTAGCGGGACCGGCCAACATCGGTGCCGGTGGCACCTCTGTCAATGTAACCGACAAGATTCCTGCTGGGATTATCAAGAAGGCCGAGCGTGTAGCCGAACTCCTAAAACTCCCGACATGCGGCGTTGATTTTATGGTTAGCGACGCAGAAGATGCGGCCAGTTACCGGTTTATCGAGGTAAATGCTTGTCCGAGCTTTGGTCTACACCTCTTTCCAGCTGTTGGTGAGCCCGAGCCGGTCGCGGAGGCTTTTGTTAACCATCTCCTACAGGAGGCAAAATGAGTCAGCAAAGTCGCATAACCCTGGGCTGCTTCGAGATCGTTGACTTTCCTCTGTTTGGCGCAACCGGGATCCATGCAAAAGTTGATACCGGAGCTTTTTCGGGCGCCATGGACTGTACCGATATCAAAGTGGTCAGGCGCAAGTCAGACGACAAACGGATCCTAAAGTTTACGCCGTTCGGTGAAGAGCGCTACCGGACGGAAACGGATAAATTCCGCGAGACTTACGTGCGAAGTGCTCACGGTCATCGCCTAAGACGGTATATCATTGAGACAGAGATTGCCGTCCAAGGAATCGTTTACCCGGTTTCGATCGGTATCACAAGCCGTTCTGAAATGAAGCGTCCAGTACTGATCGGTCGGCGGTTTATACGAGAAAATAACATGCTAGTTGATGTAACTGTCAATGTAGAGCTTGATGATGAAGGGAAGAAATCATTATGAAAATCGCAATCTTATCCAACGGCCCCGGCAACTACTCAACCAAGCGTCTCAAGCAGATCGCTCTCGATCGTGGCCACGAAGTGGACATCATCAAATATCGTGATTGCTACGCCAGCATCGAGAAATCTCAACCGATGGTGTGGCGTGATGGCGAGCCATTGGTTGGCTACGACGCGGTCATTCCTCGTATCGCTAGTAGCATGACGCGCTACGGTGCATCGATTGTTCGCCAGTTTGAGATGCAGGGCATCTACACGATGACGAGCTCTATCGCGATCGTTCGTTCTCGCGACAAACTGCGAAGTATGCAGCTGCTAGCCCGCGCGGGGGTTGGTATCCCTAAAACGGTCGTTTCTCGCGGTGCGGCCGATGTTGACAATCTCATCGACCACCTCGGTGGCGCACCGGTTATTATCAAGCTTGCCCGCGGTACGCATGGTAACGGTGTCGTATTAGCCGAGAGCAAAAAAGCTGCAAAGTCCGTACTCCAGGCATTTTACGTTATGGACCAGGACGGTACAAACATCTTGCTCCAAGAGTTCGTCAAAGAATCCGCAGGTATGGATATACGAGTTTTTGTCGTCGGAGGGAAGGTTATCGCCAGCATGAAGCGTCAGAGTCTCGATGATGATTTTCGTTCAAACCTTCACCAGGGCGGCGCCGGTGAAAAGGTAAAGCTGACCGACGAAGAGCGTAAAACCGCCATCAAAGCCGCAAAATCAATGGGTCTGAACCTCGCCGGTGTTGATCTGATGCGGTCCGAGCGCGGTCCGTTAGTACTGGAAGTGAACTCGAGCCCAGGCTTTGGCATCGAGGAGGTGACCGGACGAGACGTCGCGACACCTATAATCGAATACGTCGAGCGCAACGCCAAGCGACGCAATAAGAAAGACAAAGTCGGAGCATGATTTTTTAGGAGGGGCTCGCCCCTCCGTTTTACGCCGAAGTAAATTCGTCGTTAAACTCCTTCGCCTGAAGCTCGACTACCGTCTCGAGTAGTTGGTACATCGGGGTGGTATTATAGTGGCATGACGCTTGTGACTATCTTGATACTCTTCGCGAGCCTGACGTTGCTCGCATATCTCTCGAAGCGACGCTTTGGTGTTCTCGGGTTGGCGCTCTGTGCCGGTCTCGTGTTGTCGCAGCAGATTACCCGCGATACCTCAAACTTTTTGCGGGCGACGGATGTTCCGGTTGAGCCACTGGCATATCAGTCGGCTGCAAGTATCATCCTGATTCTCTTGCCGTCGCTCGTGTTGCTGATTGCCGGGCCGCAATATCTCTCCAAACGCTCACGTATCATCGGTGCTGTCGGTTATGGTTTATTTGGCTCGCTGCTTCTGATCGGCCCGCTCGTTTCCGGTCTGCCCTCACTTGACCCCGCCTTGCAACCGACACTGACTACGATCGCTATGAATACATCATGGTTGTTGGCGACCGGTATCATCGTTGCGGTGTTCGATATGTTTTCTGCCAGCAGCCCAAAGAAGTTCTCGAAAAAGCATTGAGCGCGACATTGACATCGACAGGGGTAAAATGCTACCATAGCACCTGTTCGTAAACTCTATGTAGCTTGCGATTCCCTGCTTTAACAAACCGAAGCCGAAGGCTGTTCGTTAAAGCAAAAGGAGCAACAACGGAACGATGAAGCATCAAAATATATTTTGATGCGGAAATAGTGAAGTGAGTTGTGACGCGGAGCCATAGCTCAGCTGGTTAGAGCACCTGCCTTTTAAGCAGGGTGTCCTGGGTTCAAGTCCCAGTGGCTCCTCCAAGAAAAAAGTTCTGTCCGAGTAGGATAGGACTTTTTTCTTGGTTGGAGATGGATTGGGGCTTGAACGGAACTACTGATAGTAGCTCCTCCTTAGTTTGCTATACTAACGGCCATGGAAAGCGCCGGCGGACACGAACACGACTATAGTACGGAATATTTTGCTGAGCACACGGAGACAGGTGAAGTATTTGATATAAATGATCCGCGCTATCAAAGCGTCGATGGCGTGCTACGCACCGGGATGTATAGACACTACAAAAGTACACCCGATGATCTGAAATATTACACAGTTGAGAAGGTGGTAGTTGATACCGAGACCGACATAAGCCTGGTTATCTACAGGCCGCTTTACGAAACTAACGACAAACTAGTGAAGGCCCGGCCACTTGATATGTTTATGGAGAGCGTGGCTGTTGGGAAAGGGAAGATACCCCGGTTTCACTACATCGGACAAGGCGTATAATCCGCATTATCCGGGTTCCTAGCGCGCTATACTGACGATATGAATATTACCCGGCTGCGGTATGAGCGCTTTCACGTCTCGCTACTGCTCGGCTGGTTATGCGCAGGATCTTTGCTCGGCTTGATCGTGGGCAGACAGATGGAGCTGGATCCTAGTGCGATGCTCATAGTGGCTATCCTTGCACTACTGCTCGGCGGGTTTCGCTCTCGCCGCTGGTGGGCTCTCGTCATGGTTTTTTGCGCCGGCTGCTTGCTCGGGTCGCTGCGCTCTAGCGTCGTCGAGGCGCAGTACGGTCAGTACGAGGCGATCGTTGGCCGGACGGTTGAGCTGCACGGTACGATGAGCGGTGACGCACAGGTATCATCGACGGGGAAACAAAAGCTGACACTCACCGCCATTACGATCGAAGGCCAATCATACGTCGGTGAAGTTTTCGCTACCGTCTACGGCAAGGAGAGTTTGAAGCGAGGCGACACGCTGTTGATCCACGGCACGCTCCGTGAGGGTTTTGCCTCCTACGGTGCAGCACTGGCGAGCGGGAAAATACTGAAGGTTTCACGCGGCCAGGATATCGTGCGGGATATTCGAGAGAGTTTTTCGGAGTCGGTTCGATCGGTTGTTATCGAGCCGATGGCGAGCCTTGGGCTCGGGTTTGTCGTGGGGCAACGCTCGACGCTACCTGATACGCTCGACGAACAGCTCAAGGTCGTCGGTCTGACGCATATCGTCGTCGCGAGCGGTTATAACCTCACCATACTGGTTCGTTTTGTGATGCGGCTTCTTTCCCGGCACTCACGTTACTTGGCGTTTATCGGTTCGCTCGCGGTGATTCTTGGTTTTGTGTTGTTTTCGGGTCTCAGCCCGAGCATGAACCGAGCGGTTATCGTGACGGTTCTCGGTCTACTGGCGTGGTATGTCGGGCGTCGTTTTCATCCGCTATTGCTCATCATCTATGTCGCCGCCGTTACGGCGCTCGCTAACCCAATGTATGTTTGGGCTGACCTGGGCTGGTATCTCTCGTTTTTTGCCTTTGCAGGAATCCTCGCGGTCGCACCGCTCGTCGTGAAGTTCCTCTATCGTCGTCGCGATCCAAGCTCATTTGAGCAGCTGGTGGTCGAAACGATGAGCGCCGAGATAATGGCACTGCCATTGATTGCATTTGCCTTCGGTACGATACCGGTGTTTGGCTTGATCGCAAACGTGCTAGTTGCTCCGTTCATTCCGGCGGCGATGGCGCTTACTGCACTGACCGGCCTCATAGGGATGGCGAGCCATTTTGTTGCTTCAGCTATAGCTTTGCCGACAAATATATTAATTGCCTATATGATTGCAGTCGTTGAATGGCTGTCTGATTTTCCTGTGGCGGAAGCCTCATATGAAGTAGCGTTCGGGGTGGTTGTGGCTTGGTACGTTACCATTATGGTTATTTGCTACATGATCAAGCGTAAGATGAAGTATGATTTTTACCAGAGGGACAATGCTCTGGAAGTATAGGTTTACCGACAGAGGTGGAGCGAGTATAATAGTCACATATGTCAGGACACAGTAAATGGGCCACCATCAAGCGAGCTAAGGGCGCAAATGATGCAAAACGTGGCGCGATATTCACCAAGATAGGAAATCAGATCGCGATAGCGGCACGCAGCGGGACTGATCCGTCGATGAACCCTAGCCTTGCAATGGCCGTCGAAAAGGCCAAGTCAGCCAATATGCCGCTCGCTAATATCCAGCGCGCGATAGACAGGGTCAAGGATAAAAATGCTCCACAGCTTGATGAAGTAAGGTACGAAGGCTATGGTCCGGGCGGTATCGCGG
>CAMPIR010000027.1 GCA_946886435.1 uncultured Candidatus Saccharibacteria bacterium
ATCACGCAGTTAGCTGAACCGGTTATAGTCGGCGGTACGGTAGAGGCGCCCCAGCTCGATGGTACAACGAAACCTGTTCGAATTCATCATGCACACCTAGAGGAAGATGCCGGCAAACTAACTCATCCAGCAGGACAGGCTGAAAGTTTCGTAGATCTAAACCGTGCAGGTACTCCGCTCATCGAGATCGTATCCGAAGCGGATATACATAGTCCAGCAGAAGCGCGGGCATTCGCGCAAGAACTTTACAAGTTAATGACTTTTGCAGGCGTAACGCATGGTGACTTGTACCATGGCAACATGCGTTTTGACGTAAATATATCACTCGCACCGATAGGCGTTGAGACTCTTGGAACGCGCGCCGAGATAAAGAACCTAAATTCATTTCGAGCTGTTGAGAAAGCGGCCGAGTTTGAATGCATCAGACAAGCGGCCATCCTAGACAAGGAAGAGTTGGTCGTTCAGGAAACTCGCGGATGGAATGAAGATAAGCAGCAGACCTTTTCACAGCGCAGCAAAGAGGATGCACATGACTATCGGTACTTTCCGGATGCAGATATTCCACCGGTCAGGATTAACGCCGAGCGCGTCACGGCCGCCAAGGAGTCTATGCCAAGGCTCCCAGCTGACTATCGTAGTGCATGGTCATCGCTCGAACTCGACTCATCGGTCGTCAATGCGCTCCTCGCATCACGCCTATCAGCAGAAATCATCTATGAGATTCAAAAGTCTGCTGGCGACGAACATGCCGCCAGAAGTGCCCACTGGTTTGCGAGCGTGGTTGATGATGAAGAAACTGAAACTTCCGCGTCAAACCAGCTTTCTGCAAACGCTCTGATCGATTTGTCGGCGATGGTGAGCGAATCGCTCATTAGCTCTACCGGTGCAAAACAGATATTTAACGAGTTGCGACGCGACGGAGGTTCACCTCGAACGATCGCCGAAGAAAAGAACTTACTCCAGGTTAGCGATGAAGGCGAGATAGCGGCTATCGTCGATGCGGTTCTGGCGGCCCCCGACTCTCAAAAAGCTGTCACCGACATCCGCTCAGGCAACGACAAAGCGATTGGCTATCTCGTTGGGCAGGTGATGAAGCTTTCCCACGGGAAGGCTAATCCCGCACTGGCACAGAAGCTGATCCGCGAACGTATCTAAAAGGAGGGCTATGAAACAACCGACTAAGGCTATCATCTGTGCTGCCGGGCTTGGGACGCGATTTCTACCGCAAACAAAGGCGATGCCAAAAGAGATGCTGCCTATTATAGACCGCCCAGTTATCCAGCTGATTGTTGAAGAGGTTGTGGCCGCAGGTGTTACCGATATCATCATCGTCACCGGTAGTACGAAGCGTGCCATCGAAGACCATTTTGATCGATCCGATGAACTAGAGACAGAGCTGCGCGATAAAGGCAAAGGCGACAAGGCTGATGAGATCAAAAAGATTGCTGAGTTGGCAAATTTCGTCTATGTACGGCAAAAAGGAACACCGAAGGGCAACGCCCGACCAGTCCTTAATGCTCGTCATCTCATCAATGATGACGAGCCGTTTTTTGTGTTTTTCGCTGATGACTTTTTTCGCTCCGATGTACCTCGAGCTGTACAGCTCAAAAATGCTTACATGCGTACGGGTAAATCGGTCATCTCGCTGATCGAAATTGACCGTTCAGAGGCTGACAAATACGGCATGGCAGCCATTAGTGACGATCTCGGTGACGGCACCTTTAAGCTGACCGAACTGATCGAGAAGCCTGGTGCAGACCTGGCGCCGAGCTCATTCGCATCGGTTGGGGGTTATCTGCTGACACCGGATATTCTCCCTATCATCGCCGAGGAAAAACCCGGAAAAGGCGGTGAGATAACGCTTGCCGACAGTATCAATAAACTAGCGCAAATCAACAAAGTTTACGGTCAATTCATTGATGGCGTTTGGCATGACACCGGTGATCAGCTCAAGTATCTCGAAGCGATTGTCGATAACGCACTCGTTCATCCAAAACTGAGTGAGCCATTTCGTAACTATCTGAAGCACCGTCTCGATAATTAAGACAGTACAACAGGGGTAGTTGACGGGGCCATGATATACTAACAAATGACGCGAATTCTATAAAAGGAGCACTCTCATGGACGCAATGCAAATACTCGTAATCATTCTGGCATCATTTCTGGCTCTGTTCCTCCTGCTTGCAGTGATTTTGATCGTATTACTTATCAAAGTTACCCGCCAGATAAAACAGGTAACCACGTCAGCCCAGTCTGCTGCCGATAACATTAACTCTTTCGTCGGAAATGTCAGCAAGTTCACTTCACCCGCAATCGTAGCTAAGCTGGTGATGGATCAACTAAAAAAGATGCGCAAGTAGCGATAGCCCAGCGATGCGTCGTTTTAAGTCATTTCTTCGGAAAAATCACGAAACCACTGTCAAAAACAATGAGCGCGAGGCAAAACTTGCGACGCTCGAAGTGCTCTTTAACGATCTCTATAACGATCGGCGGCGAATATACAAACTGAACTTTTTCCGTGGTATCGTCTTTGGTGCAGGAAGTGCGCTCGGTGGAACGGTTGTCATCGCTCTGGCGGTCTGGCTCCTGTCGTTGTTTGTGAACGCGCCGCTTATCGGCGATATCTTTAAAAATGCGCAACAATCAATAGAACAGACTACCGAGCAATCTCGACAAAAAATCGATCAGTAGGTTGGGTAATTGTTTGCGGGTGAGACTGGCATATATTCCTCATCCATGACTAATCAAATGCTATACTAGAGAGACATGACTGCGGGGGAAAATCAGGCAACGAAATCGGGGTTGAAGGCCTCGGATTATGTCCATCTACACAACCATACTCATCATAGTCTGCTCGATGGGCTGACAAAGGTTGATGAACTTGTTGACCGTGTCAAAAGCCTCGGGATGAGTGCGGTCGCGATGACCGACCACGGCACACTATCGGGGGCGATCGAGTTTTATAAAGCCTGCAAAGCGGCAGATATCAAACCGATCATCGGTATCGAGACCTATGTTGCGGCCCGTACGATTCACGATAGAGACCCCGCAAAGGACAAGGCACGGTACCATCTCATCTTGCTCGCTATGAACAACACGGGCTATCAGAACTTGATGCAACTGAGTTCGATCGCAAACCTCGAAGGTGTGTATTATAAACCTCGCATCGACCATGAGTTGCTCGAAAAGTACAACGAAGGGATTATCGCGCTCAGTGCGTGTGCTGGTGGCGAGGTCGGTGAAAGTATCCGTTCCGGGAACTACGACGAAGCGAAGCGAATAGCCAGTTGGTACAAGCAGGTGTTTGGTGATCGTTATTACTTAGAGATCCAGGACCATAATGAATGGGATGTGCAGCGTTCTATCAACGAGGGTGTTCTAAAGCTCGGCGCAGAACTCGGTATCGAGTGTGTGGTTACGAGCGATGCGCACTATATCGATGAGAGTGACCAAGAAGCGCACGAGATATTGCTCTGCGTAGGGACTGGGGCATATTTTAGCGACCAAGATAGGATGAGTTTGAAGGATTTCCATCTCCATGTTACTGATCCTGGTGACATCATAGAGAGATGGGGTACGCACAGCCCGGCGATCATCACGAACACCAAAGCAATCGCTGACCGCTGCGATGTAACGCTAGAGTTTGGCAAGATACTTATCCCGACATTTCCAGTTCCAGAGGGCGAGACTGAAAAATCGTATCTCGACACGCTTGTTTGGCAAGGCCTGGCCTGGCGTTATGGTGGCGTGAACACGCAAGAAGCAGAGACACTCTCGATCGAAACTTGTCGCACGAAACTAGATGACGCGATACTCTCGCGAGCCGACTATGAGCTCGGTGTTATTGACAGTATGGGATTCAACGGTTACTTTCTGATCATTCACGACTTTATCAGCTGGGGAAAGAACCGTGGTATTATTTTTGGTCCTGGCCGAGGGTCTGCGGCGGGCTCGATAATATCCTATGCGCTGAATATTACCGAGCTTGATCCACTCAAATACGATTTGCTGTTCGAGCGTTTTTTGAACCCTGATCGCATCAGTATGCCAGATGTTGATATCGACATCCAGGATACTCGGCGTGACGAGGTGATCCAGTACTGTGTCGAGAAATACGGTACTGAGCGTGTCGCGAACATCACGACTTTTGGCAAGATGGCTGCTCGTGCGGCGGTTCGGGATGTAGCCCGAGTCCTACAGGTACCGTATGGTGATGCTGATCGACTCGCTAAACTCATTCCAGCACCGGTCCAGGGTCGGCATATTCCGCTCAAAACGAGTATCGTCGAAGACGCAGATCTGAGACGTGAATACGAAACAAATCCAACAGTCAAGAAAGTCATAGATTTTGCGGTGCGCCTCGAGGGGACTATCCGCTCACACGGCGTCCACGCGGCCGGTGTCGTGATCGCCCCTGATGACATCGTAAAGTTCGCGCCACTTGAAATGGCTCAAAAAGGGGTTGTAGCTACGCAGTATCCGATGGGTCCGGTTGAGGATCTAGGATTGCTCAAAATGGACTTCCTTGGTCTATCTAACCTTTCGATCATCAATAACGCGCTCCGTATAATCCGAAAAGTGTACGATGTCGAAATAGCACTTAGTGATATCCCGCTTGATGATACGAAAGCCTATGAGCTCTTTCAGCGCGGTGATACCACAGGTGTTTTCCAGCTCGAGTCTGCTGGTATGAAACGCTACCTTCGTGAACTCAAGCCAACGGTGTTTGAAGACATTGTAGCAATGGTGGCTCTTTATCGACCAGGTCCGATGCAGTTTATTGATGACTTCATTAAGCGTAAACACGGTGAAAAGGTCATTAGCTACCCACACGATAGCATGAAAGGTGCCCTCGAAACTACGTACGGTATCCTGGTCTACCAGGAGCAGGTCATGCAGATTTCAAAGGAAGTCTGCGGCTTTACGGGTGGCGAAGCGGATACGCTCCGTAAGGCTATCGGTAAGAAAAACGCCGAGCTTATGGCAAAGATGAAAGACAAAATGATTGAGGGTGGATCTAAGCACTCAGGGATTGATCGGGCATTGATGGAACGGTTCTGGAAGCAGCTCGAAGATTTTGCGGCGTATTGTTTCAATAAATCCCACGCTGCTTGTTATGGCCTAATCGCCTACTGGACGGCATATCTGAAGGCACATTATCCTGATGCGTTTATGGCGGCACTGATGACAAGCGACCTCGATAACACTGAACGGCTCGCTATCGAGATTAACGAGTGCAAGCATATGGGGCTGACTGTTCTGCCTCCAGATGTAAACGAAAGCTTCGTTGAGTTCGGCGTTGTCTCAGGAACGAAACAGATCCGATTTGGCATGGCGGCTATCAAGGGGGTGGGGACGGGTGCTGTTGAGGAAATCCTTCGTGCACGCGAGGACGGACCGTTTGAGTCGATAGCGGACTTTGCGCAGCGTGTCAGTACGAGGAGCGTGAACCGCAAAGCATGGGAGTCTCTCGTGCGAGCCGGTGCGTTCGACCGGCTCGGCGACCGGTCAGATATTTTGTTTAACATGGATACGATTCTTGGGTACGCCTCGAAGCTGCAAAAGGAACGGGCAACGAACCAGGCGGATCTATTTGGTGGGTTAGCTGAGGCTGTTGCTCTACCAGAGATTGCACTCGAAGCGGCACCGCAGAAGCATTCTGAAAAAGAACGCCTACAGTGGGAGCGAGAGTTACTTGGCCTTTATCTGAGTGCGCATCCACTCGATCGTTACGATGCTTATTTCGAGGAGCAAACCGTACCACTTATCAGCCTAAAGCCGGAGCACGACAAAAAAGCGGTCGTTGTCGGTGGCGTCATCAGCTCTGTTCGGCAGATCATTACAAAGAGTGGCTCAAAAATGGCTTTTGTCGCCCTAGAGGACAAGATGGGTGAAGGTGAAGTGATCGTTTTTCCGAGCCTGTTCGAGGAAATCGGCAGCAAACTTATCCAGGACGAAGTCGTTAAGGTAGAGGGTAAGATCAGTAGCACGGATCGACAAGGGAACTCGCTGGGTGAAGCAAAGATCATCGCTGACGCCTTTATTTTTGTCAGCGGCGAAGAGCTCGATAGTTATCGCGCGACGGGTAAAAAGATGAAAGAGCTTAAGCCGCGAAAACCAAAATCAGCTGCTGCGTCAAAACTAAAGCAAGCTGAGGAGAAATACGACTATCGCCCGGTTGATGATCGCGAACCTCCACGACTCTATGTTCGGGTGCTTGATCCCGCCGATCACGACAAGCTCCATGCCCTGAAAAAGCTACTCAATAACTTTGTCGGAGAGAGCGAGATTATCTTGGTTTTGGGCGCCGACAAATCCTCTGCAATGCGCTTACCTTTTAGGATCGATCCGCAACAAGCCTTGCAATCAGCCATCGGTGAACTCTATGGCGTCGAACATGTCGTATTAAAATAATAAAAAATTGTTACTTAACGGTGCCGTAGGTTGTAAGGAGTATTAGGGCGGTTATGGCAGCAATAATGCTGGCATCGACGCCAGGATGTGTTGCAACGAAATGCTCACCTGTCGTGATTGTCTGCTGGAAGGCTGAGCGATGGGTTAGGGCATAGCCAACTACCGACACGCAGACGAGGACTAAACTGATTATTGCCGTGACGGGTGCGCTTTTGTGTGTGAGCATACTGAGAACTGATATACGTGAGTTCGATCCGGTCTGGATAGCCGCTGTTGCGATAGGCGCAGCTTCAGTGGGTGCTGTATTTGGGCTCGTGGCGTCTCCGGCCTCCTTTGCTGCGGGCTCGTTCGTCGGCTCGGCTGGACTGGTTGGCGGAGTTGCTTCAGGAGCAGGTGTGCTCGGTGACGGTTGAGTAGCAGCTGGCGTTGATGACGGAGCCGGCGGTGCTGGTGCGGGTGCCGCTGGAGCTACTGGCGCCGGGGCGGCGCTAGCACGTGACCCATAGTGCGCAACAACAATAGTCTGCTGGCCCTCGCTCTGATAACTCGGCGTGTTAACGATACCAAAGCCAACATCAATGTACTGTCCAAGAACATTCGCCTGGTGCGAGGGGCTATTCATCCAACCGTCAATCGTTGATTGGCTGGAGGAAAACCCATACGCTAAGTTCTCGCCAGCTCGCGTGTAGGAATAGCCTGCTTGCTGGAAAAAATACCATGGTTCAGTACCATCAGGCGCCGTGTGGGCCCAGTAGTTATGCGCTGCCATGTGCTCTGCTTTCATCTGCGCAGAGTTGTTGAGTTGCGCGTCCAGCGTCAGTGATCCGAGGCCGTTCGCGGAACGGGCAGTATTGGTCCCGCTGAGTAGGCCGCTTCGGCTCATTTCGGTCGCATAGGCAAGGACCTTAGGTGAAAAACTAATATTTCCCGGTAAAGATCCGGCATCAAGGCGTACGATGAAAAACGCTGCCAATAGTACCGTCAGAAAACCAATTCGACGGAGATGAAACACATGCTTTTTTTGTTTTTGTTTCATGATGCTAATTGTTATTATATCAGGATTTTAACGAAAGACTATAGAGTGCTATCCCGGTTGCAACGCTAACATTGAACGACTCCTTTGAGCCCTGCATTGGTATCTCCAAGAGTACTTCGCACTCATCGCGTAGCGCTCTGGTGATACCGTTCACTTCTTCGCCGAGCAGGAGGGCTATTTTTTCCGGCGGTCTGTAGTTGGGGAGTAAAACTGATCGTGTATCTTGTTCTAGTCCGACGATAACGTACCCAGCCGTCCTGAGCGCTGCAAAGTCGAGTGACTCTTGGTGTTCGAAAGGCACCAACGATTCCGCGCCGAGAGCTGTCTTATTGATCTGTTTAGTGATCTTTTCGGTGAGGTGTGGCAAGCGTGTATCGCCAGCGATGCGCGGGTAGGGAGTGTAGCCGCTACATATGATGCGGCGCACACCGAAACCTTCGGCCGATCGAAAAATCGACCCGACGTTGTGTGTTGATCGAATGTTATGGGCTATCAAAACTATTTCTTGCATATGGTGTTCTCTATTATACCCGCTGATAATAGTTATGCTTTTTGGTACAATCTAAGGAGATGCCCGACGACCAAACCCAGAAGTACCGCGAACAAGACGAACAAAGCACGCAGCAACGAGCTGCACTTCTTGGGCTGCGCTACCTCGATAGCCGCGAGATTGCCACGTCGACCCCGCTCGTTCCGGACATCTTGACGGTTGACGAGATGTATAAAGGGAAGCTTGTGCCGCTACAGGCCGGCGGTGATGATCAAGCCTATGTTTTTGCGATTACTTCAACCACACCTCAATCTGTTATGCGGGCAATAACTCAGTCGTATAACAACAACGGCCGTGCGGTTGAGTTTTTACTGATGAGCAATCTTGGGTTTCGTGATTTCATGAAACGATATGACCCGCCTCGAGAAGTGCACTACGATGATGTCAAGATAGCGCGTGAGGGTGACAGCGACACGCTTGCTGCCGTGTCTGAGACGTTGGAGTCGGTCAGCACCGACAAGATCATGGACTACATAATCGACCAGGCCGATAGGCTCGGTGCCAGTGACATACATATCGAGAACCAGCGCGAGAATGTTCGCATCCGTCTCCGTGTTGATGGTGCGCTGCATCCGATAGCCGAGATTAGTCGCGATAAATACCGTGTTCTACAGGGCTCGCTAGCGTCACGCGCAAACCTGTCGACTGCAGCAACCGAACCGCAAACTGGTCATATGTCACGCGAGTCATCAATCGAGGCTGACAAGCTGATAAATATGCGTGTCGAAACTGTACCGACGGCCTATGGCATGGATGTTGTCGTCCGGTTATTTAACTTTGACGAGAGCATGCTAAGGCTCGATAAGCTCGGACTTGCGGAGGGTTCGCTCGAGCAGATCAATGAGGTGATTAAACACCCGCACGGACTTGTGCTCGTCGTCGGGCCGACTGGTGCCGGAAAATCCACCACACTTTTTAGTATCATCAACGCGCTTAACGACCCGTCACGTAAAATCCTCACCCTCGAGGATCCGATCGAGATCACCGTGCCTGGCGTAACGCAGATACCGGTTAATACGGGCGCTGGTGCAAACTTTGCTGATCACCTGCGTGCGGTACTCCGTCTCGATCCAGACGTCGTTATGGTCGGTGAGATTCGCGACAATGACACGGCCAAGACCGCTATCCAGGCTTCGATAACCGGCCACCTCGTTCTCTCAACGTTCCATGCGAGTACGGCCGCTGCCGCATTTTCACGTATGATCGATATGATTGGTCAAAACCCGATCTTTGCCAATGCGATCCAGATGGTGCTTTCGCAGCGCTTGGTGCGACGGCTCGATGATGTGACGAAAATCGAATACGAACCGGACGAAGCCACGAAAACCTGGATACGAGATAGTCTCGCCAACTTGCCTGAGGGGGTAGAAAAGCCAAATCTCGACGCTATAAAGCTCTATAGGCCAGGTAGCAGTGAGGACGTACCGTTCGGCTATCGGGGTCGTATTATGATCATGGAACAGCTGATGGTGACCCCTAGTATCCAAAAACTTATCAGAGGTGAGATGACAGACATAGACGTTCGTGCCATCGAGCAAGCAGCGATCACC
>CAMPIR010000028.1 GCA_946886435.1 uncultured Candidatus Saccharibacteria bacterium
CCAGCTTGCTTGGTTTCGCCTACTTGGCGGACGAGAACTTCGCCAGCGTTAACTTTTTGGCCGCCATATCGTTTGACGCCAAGTCGTTGTCCGGGACTGTCGTGGATATTTTTGCTTGATCCACCTGCTTTAACTTTTGACATAATTACTCCTTAGTCAGTACTACTAATTCGCGGCCCGTAACCTGGTCCTCTCTACGGTAGATGAGGTCTTCACGATTAGCGTGCACAAAATCTATACGATTGTACCCCAGTTTCTCGAGGTCGTCAAGTAGGGGAAGGTGGTGAACCGTCCCGTTGGCGTACCATGCTGGCATGGCGATACAGATAGGCGCGCCGGATTCGATCTGTCCTTTGAGATTACGCAAGAACTTGCGCATGATGAGGTTGCTCGTTTGTATGGTTTCGTGAAGGGCTTCTTTGGTCGGCTCAGTGGCGAACGGATGGCCGAGGTAGCCTTCGCAGGCGACAGCGTCTATTGGTTTGCGCCAAGTGTGATCGGTAGCGTCCGCAGTTTCGAGTAAAAGCTTTGTTTTTATCGGGTAGCGCTCGAACAGCCAGTCGATGTTGTCTTTGGTGTAGCGGATCATTTTTTCACTGATATCGGTTCCGTAGAGGGCATATCCCATCAGCGACGCCTCTTGGAGGACGACCCCAGTACCACAGAACGGGTCGAGGATAGTTTTCTGGTTGCCATCCGCCGGCAGAGACCAAACAGATAGGTTAACGATGGTTTGGGCGAGTTTCGGCGGGAGCATACCGACGAATGTGTCGCGTTTTGGCCGATCACGGTCTCGTTTGCGGTAGGCGTCGATAGCTTGAACCTCTGTAGCTCGGGCGATAACCATCGAGTTGCCGTCGCGAGCGATTATGATCTCGCAGCCACGGTCGTCGGTCAGGTTATTGTGATAGGTCTGGGCGCTCGAGAGGGCGAGCTCGTTGTTTGGAACGACACGGACTGATCGGCCGGTGTCGCGCAGCGCACGTTTGAGTGACAAGATGTTGGCGTTGAGTTTTGGCACGGTCATGTCGAGGCCGTAGAGGCTGACGCCGAGCTTGAGTTTACCTTCGGTAGAGGCTACTTCGCCTGCGAGATTTTTCTGAAGCCAGAGGAAGGCTTTTTGCGGATTTGTGCCCTGAATAGTGGTTAGAATCCGACCGGCTTTGATGCTGCCGCCGAGACGCTTGAAGTCAACATCGGCGTCGACGGCTGCTGCCTGGTTGCCGACCGGTCGCATAGCATCGCTACCGTACAGTGCTTCGAGTTCTGCTAGGCCGATAGCAGGTTGACGGCCGAGAATACAAATAATCATGAAGTCCAGTATATAGTAGTCGGCTTGCTATACTAGAGGTATGTCTTTCCGGTCGTGGCTCAATATACTGACGGCGCTCATCATTCTGGTTCTCTTGTGGACGTTACGGGATGAGCTGGTTCGAGCGTGGCATCTACTCGGAACGGTAGACCTCTGGATCCTAGCGCTGATCATCCCACTGCAGTTTCTCAGCTACTATGCGGGCGGGGCGGCGATCTTTTCCTACCTCAAGCAGCGTGGGCAGGCGAGTGACGTCAAGCCATGGGATATGGCGCGGATGTCGCTGGAGCTAAACTTTGTAAATCACGTGTTGCCGACGGCGGGCGTTTCCGGCGTGTCTTATATGACGTGGCGGCTCAGTAAACTTGGCGTGAGCTCTGGGCGCGCAACGCTCGCGCAGGTGGTGCGTTTGACGATGTCGTTTTTCGCCTTTGTCTTGCTGCTGATGATAGCGGTCGTGGTCGTTACGCTCGATACCGGGGTTAACCGACTGACAAT
Source organism: uncultured Candidatus Saccharibacteria bacterium (assembly GCA_946886435.1). The sequence continues at coordinate 1,811 of CAMPIR010000028.1, forward strand.
CCTGGCGACATCAGGTTTGGTCTCAACTATTATTATCGGCACTATGCTGCTCTGGTTTATCCTCGACAGCGAACGGCGCATGGAGCGCGTTTCGCGTGGTATCTCGCGCCTGGTTAACGGCTTTGGCCGGAGGGTTCTACGGCGTAAGTCGGACTTTCTCAGCGCCTCAGCGGTCAAACATTTCTTTGATGAGTTGCAGGATGACTACCGAGCGCTAAAGCGTGAACCGCGACTGCTGATCAGGCCGTTTTTGTGGGGCGTTGTGTTTAACGTGACCGAAGTTAGTCTGTTCTTCTTTACCTTTTTGGCGCTTGGAGCCATCGTTAACCCAGCGGCAATCCTGCTAGCGATCGGTGTGGCCTCGATCGTTGGTGTCTTTATGATCACCCCGGGAGGCGCTGGGGGCTATGAGGCGGTCATGGTGCTGATGCTGACGAGCGCAGGGATCATGGGAGCAACGGTTATCGCCGGAGTGCTCTTGGCTCGGATGATACTCATCCTTCTGACGATCAGTTCTGGCTACGTATTTTATCATCTTGCCCTCAGAAAATACGGAGCAAACAGTGCTGTATAGACGGGAGTGTCATGATGGAGTCTAGCCCGATTAGCGTTTCAGATGCGATAGCTCTCATCAACCAAACGCTCGAGTACGCCTATCCAACGATAGTCGTTGAAGGCGAAGTCGCCAGTTTTAAGGTTAACCAAGGCAAGTATGTCTTTTTCGATATCAAAGATGATAGCGGTACGCTCGGTTGTTTTATGTCAGTCTACCAGCTCCGCACGCAATTGGAGGACGGCATGCGCGTTCGGGTGGTTGCGCAGCCAAAACTTACACCGTGGGGAAAGTTCAGTCTGACGATACGCGACGTGCAGCCAATCGGCGAAGGTAGCCTGAAGCGCGCGTTTGAGCTGCTTCGGGCAAAGCTGGAAAAGGAAGGCCTGTTCGCGCCTGAGCGCAAGCGTGTCTTGCCGGTGATGCCGGCGCGGATCGGCGTGATCAGCTCAACCGCAGCAGCTGGGTATGGTGATTTTATAAAAATACTTTCCGAGCGGTGGGGTGACATTAAAGTGGTTGTCGCGCATACGCAGGTGCAGGGCATGGATGCGCCGCGTCAGATAGTACGGGCACTAGAGCACTTCAACCAGATGGCCGAGCCGGTTGAAGCCATCGCTATCATCCGCGGTGGTGGTAGCGCCGACGATCTGGCGGCATTTAACGACGAACCGTTGGTGCGGGCGATCGCAGCGAGCCGTATCCCGACGATTGTCGGCGTCGGTCATGAAGCCGATGTTAGCCTAGCTGATATGGCGGCAGATGTACGGGCTGCAACACCAAGCAATGCAGCCCAGATAGTGGTCCCGGACAAACAGGAGATCGTCGAACGCGTTCGCCAGGGCGTGCTGAGCATGGTTGGCGCAACCAGCAGCATCTATTCACAGCACACAAAGCAACTCGAGGACCAGCGTAGCCGGTTACTGCAGGGTGTGATGTTGTCGTATGAACGGACAAAGGATCGCTTCGCTATGCTGGCGACGGTACTACAGCAGCTAGATCCCCGTATGGCGCTGCGTCGTGGTTATGCGTTAGTTTTCGACACAGACGGAGGCGTGCAGAGAACGGCGCCCAAGGTCGGGGACGAGCTCAGGATCGAGACGGAAAAATATATAGTAAAAGCAGGAGTGAATCATGTCGAGCAAAAACATTCGTGAAAAGTTAGATGAGTTATCGCAGATCGTGGCAGCGTTTGACCGTGACGACCTCAGCGTTGAGGACGCACTCGCGCAGTTCGAAAAGGGAAGCAAGCTAGCAGAGGACGTCGAGGATCAGCTAAAAGAACTTAAGACAAAGATCACCGTTCTCAAAGAGCGATTTGATAAAGAATGACCGCGCTGCTGTGGGTTATCGGGTTAACGCTCTTCGCTAGCTTTTTCCTGATCGTGCTACGAGGTGCACCCTACGTGCCGACCCATCAGCGGGATATAGGGACGATCTTTGAGCTACATCGGTTTCGAGCTGGCGAGATGATCGTTGATCTCGGATCGGGAGATGGGCGGGTGCTTTCGGCAGCGGCAGACAGAGGGGTTGACGCACTCGGTTATGAGCTGAATCCGTTTCTGGCGGTGTATTCGTGGTGGACACTACGTCGGTACGGTGGCCGTGCACGGGTAGTGTGTCGGGATTTTTGGCGAAGCGAATTGCCTGATAAGACTGCGGTCGTGTTCGTGTTTCTGGCGAGTCCATTTATGGATAAACTTGAGCGCAAGCTTCGGTCGGAGGCGACACGTCTCGAACGAGATATTCTCCTCATCAGTTACGGGGTAGAGCTACCTGGGCGAGCTCGTGAGCGCGAGCAGAACGGCTACGTGCTCTACCGTATAAAACCGTCCTAAAATCAGTACATTTACCATAAGCCTTTACAGAGCCGCTACCCAACCCGTATAGTTACAGGCAGTATGAAACATCGTTTTTCTGAGTCCGGACAAGCCAACCCGCTTCTCATCGCCTCTATCCTGCTCGCACTGCTCTCGGCAGGACTCGCAGGCTTTAGTGTTTGGGCATTTACGAGCTATCAAGACCATAAAAATAACGTCGACACCAAAGTCACTGCTGCAGTCACTGCGGCGAAGTCTGCTCAGACTAAGGAGCTCGAAAAACAGTTCGTTGAACGCGAAAAACAACCGTTCACCAAGTTCAACGGCCCGGATGACCTGGGTCATGTCAGTTTTGATTATCCGAAAACATGGAGCGTCTATGTGGCAAAGGACGGGGGAAGCGGTGACTATGAAGCCTATTTCAATCCTCATATCGTGCCGACCGTCGCAAATGACCAGCCGTATGCTACCAGAGTCACGATCAGCAACACGGAATACGAAAGTACACTGAAGAGCTTCGAGAGTGCGGTCAAGAAGGGCGCGCTAAAAAGTTCTCCGATCACCATCAACAACTTCACCGGTATTCGCCTCGACGGAGAGTTCAGTAAACAGCGAACCGGAACGGCAGTTGTGTTTAAGGTTCGCGACAAATCTCTCATAGTGGCGTCGGATGCAAATACGTTCAAGCCAGACTTTGACAACGTCATCCTCAAGTCACTCGATTTCAATCCGTAACACATCTCACACGTATTCCTCGACTCACCGTGGTACACTAAAGGTGTTATGAGGGCTTTTCAATCATCGGAAACGGGTGAGTGGGGCAATCTCTCAGTTCCTTCTGTGGTTGCCGCAGCTCACGAGTTAAAATCGCCGCTCGTGCTGGTACGACAACTGGCTTACCAGCTCGAGACAGTAGGTGAACTTACGCCTGAGCAGCAAATCGTTCAGGAGCGTATCAAACGGACTTCAGAGCGCGCTCTTCGGTTAGTTGAAAATATTACCCAGACCGGTCGTCTCGACCAGGCACTTTTTGCGCTCGAACCGCTACAAGTCCATGCGGTTTGGCAAGAAGTCGCGAGCGAAATCAGACCATTGGCGCACCAAATGTCTCAGCAGGTTGATCTCGAAGTGCCGAAGAAATCACTTCTCGTCGTTGCGCACCGTGAGTTGTTGCCGGCCGTACTGATGGGCCTTTGCGATAATGCGCTGTCGCATAATCCTGGCGGCTCTGCCGTCAAACTCAGTGCAAAACGCACCAAAGACTCGGTCGTGTTTTCGGTTCGTGACAGCGGCCCGACGATCGACGCTCGGGCATTTCGTGAACTCGATAGCCGGCTCGGCGTTGCGCCACAGCCGCTCGGTGTCCGCCCAAACAGTAGTGGTCTCGGCCTCTGGATTGCTGGCAGTTTCGCCCGGGCAATGGCCTCGACTATCAGCGTAACGAGGCATCGGCGCGGCGGCATGACCTTTTCGCTCCATGTACCAATCTCGGGACAGTTATCACTCCTATGACCCACGCTCACCCGATAGTCCTTATCGAAGACGACCAATGGCTGGCCGATAGTCTCCTGGTAACACTGAGCTCGCGCGGCCATGATGTCACACAGTTCAGTACTGCGCAGGAAGCGATGGAATGGATCAACGCCAACAACCCCGTCCTGATCATCGCCGACATCCTGCTCGGTGACCACACTACGCTGACGTTATTCCATGAACTGCAATCGTATCCTGATACGGCGGCAATTCCGGTTATCGTCTGCACGTCACTTGGTACGCACTCGCTGTCAAAGGCCGATCTAAAAAGCTATGGTATCGTCGAAGTTCTCGACAAGACGACGATGACGCCCGATCAGCTCTTGTTGTCGGTTGAAACGCATTTACCAGAGGAGCGAGGAACCGAACGGTGAAACCGATCCGAACCAAGGCTATTGTCCTCCGACGCACAAATTACGCCGAGGCTGATCGCATTCTACAGCTACTGACGCCGTCTCATGGCAAGGTGAGCGTTATCGCCAAAGGTGTTCGACGTGAAAAAAGTAAACTCGCCGGTGGCATCGAGCTGTTCGCTATCTGCGATGTTTCGATCATACCTGGAAAGGGCGATATGGGGACGCTGACGAGCTCACGGCTCGACACGTTTTATTCGCATATCATGGAGGAATACGACCGGCTTCAGTTCGGTTACGAAGCTATCAAACAGGTCAGTATGGCGGCAGAGGCCGTTGCTGATCCGGCGTTTTTTGAACTGCTGGCAACGGTGCTCGCCTCACTCGATAACCACGAAATAAACGACAAGATTACCGAGACATGGTTTTGGCTGCAACTGGCGATCTTACTCGGGGTTGGGCTCAACCTCGCAACTGATGAAAACGGTATGAAACTGGTCGAAGAAAGTCAGTATAATTTTTCGGATGATTCGATGTCTTTCGTGTACCACGAACAAGGTAGGTTCACGACCGAGCATATCAAACTACTCCGTCTCCTCAGTGCGCAACCTCCGCATGTTGCTCAGCATGTCCGTGGAATAAACGAACTGATCAGTGAATGTTTGTGGCTGGCTGAACGGAGTTTTGCTCACTAAAAAGAGAAAACCTCGCCATTGGCTATGGCGAGGTGGTGCTCAGTCGCGAGCGATTCCCATGTGTTGTGCGAGCGATTTGACCGGGAATGGTCCGCACGCGGCGTCTAGGAGCGTAAGGCGTATCACTGGGTTGTGAACGACCGTTTCATTGATCCAGGTGGCGCGCGCGATATACAGGGCACGCCGCCGTTCAAAGAGACCTGCGAACGTGATCAACCGCATCAGGTTGTCGAGCTCGTAGCGACGCTTGTTGCCCGTACGAAGTGTTGCCTGTGCCTGTTCGAGCATGGTCCGCGCTTCGATGCTGTGTGGATTGAGCAGGAGCTCGGCTTCAGCCTTGCAGCTGAGGGTGATTGCATGCTCAAGTTCAACTCTGGTTTCGGGGAGTGATGATTTCCGAAACCTCAGTATCGTGCGAAATGCTCGTTCGGCGCCGGAGAACAGATCGAGTGCGTCGTAGACCTCACCCTTACGGATCAGGTGCGCCGCCTCTTCTCGATCCATGCGCTCGTGGGTGACGGGGTCGAAGGCCATGAAATGCTCACGTGCCCTGCGGAACCACCCATCGGCCGCATCATGCTCTCCCTTGAGGCTGGCCGTGACGGCCAGCTTGGTCTCAACGAGCGTCAGGCGGTATTTAACCTCTATACGCTCCTCAGGAGAACGGGTGTGGCGGAGCGTCATGAGTAGCGCGTCATGTTTACCAAGCAAGGCCTGATAGGCGCACTCCAGATCACCCGCGGCAATCTGACGCTTGATGCGTTTCAGACTGGTGTACCGGGGACGTGGCAATTACTTACTCCTTAGATCTAGGGTACTCACAGCTCGCATATACGACTGTGCACAATAGACTATTTTAACATAAAAACTATAAACTTACAATAGAATGAAAAAATCCCCCGTCCCAGCACTGTCTTTGGCTGGGCGGGGGTGATCATTCGTACACGGCTCAGAACAGGCTCTTGAGCATGTGCCGATGGCGACGTGCGTTCTGCTCCTTGCGCTTCTGCTCTGAACTCAGCGCATCGGTTCCGAAGATGATGTTCGGGTCTTCACCCCAGACGCGGAGCACGCTGCTGACAACGTGTGCCTCGTAGGTGCAGGCTTGCATCATCTGACGGAGTTCAGTAACTTGGCCTGATGAGAAGGCTTCACTACTGATGATCTCCAGACACTGTTGGAATTCCACCAGTGCATCCTGCAGCTTTTCGGATGACGAACCAATCCAGTCGGACGGGTTGTTGCGTGCTGCTTTTGCGAGCAGGGCACCGTGCAACAAGCGATACCGAGCTCGAACCACAGGTGTGGCCTGGTCCCAGTGCACTTTCCTGGATTCCTCCAGTTGAGACTGCATCCGCCGGATACTGTCCGTGTCGCGCGTGCGACGAAGACGGTTTTCGATCGCGAGCAGGGTGTTGAGCAGGCCATTCGACGACTGTGCGATAACCACGGCGTTCACCACCAATCAAAGTTCATGTAATGTACGGATATGATCGTCGAGCTATAGTATAAGCAAACAGGATTTTTGTCAATGACCTATTATCGGATACATTGATGTGCTAACAGAGAAGAATCTGCTATACTGACAACCAATATGACGAAAGAGACAAAGTTAGAAGACATTGTGAGTCTAGCCAAGCGGCGCGGCTTTATATTTCCTGGTTCAGACGTGTATGGGGGCCTCAGCGGTACCTGGGACTACGGCCCACTCGGAACCGCGCTCAAGCGTAATATCACCGACCTGTGGTGGCAGATGTTTGTCGAGGAACGTGATGACATGTATGGTGTTGATGCCAGTATCCTGATGAACCAAAAGGTCTGGCAGGCCAGCGGTCACGTTGATACGTTTACCGACCCGCTCGTTGAGTGCAGCAACTGCAACGCCCGCCACCGCGCCGACAAACTCGACGATCCTAACAAATGCCCGACGTGTGGCAAAACCGGAACATTTGGTGAGCCCGTACAGTTTAATATGATGTTTAAAACCGTTGTTGGCCCTAAGTGGGGCGCAGCAAAAGCGCAACTTGGTGATTATATGACCGGTGAATTAGTTGCTATAGATAAAGACGGAAACGAAGTAGAAGGTACCAGATTCAAACTTCGAAAAGACAATAACTTTGATGCCGCTATGCTCTATGAACAGAGCGCAGAGTCCTACCTCCGCCCTGAAACTGCCCAGGGTATATTTACGAACTACAAGAACGTCGTCGATGTTTTTTACCCTGACCTACCGTTCGGTATCGCCCAACAGGGCAAAGCATTCCGTAACGAGATCAGCCCACGTGACTTCGTGTTTCGTTCACGTGAGTTTGAGCAGATGGAGATCGAGTATTT
>CAMPIR010000029.1 GCA_946886435.1 uncultured Candidatus Saccharibacteria bacterium
CCCCCCCCCCCCCCCCCCCCCCCCCCCCCCCCCACCCACACTATCCTCTTCGTCGCAGCGTCAGATGTGTATAAGAGACAGCCGGTCGGTCGCGACCCTTTAAACCTTCGTGATCACCTTGTCGGCTAGACCATAGTCAACGGCCTCTTTTGCACCCATCCAGTAGTCGCGATCGACGTCCTTTTCAATCTTTGCGAGTTTTTGACCGGTGTTTTTGGCCAGGATCTCGTTCAGGTATTTCTTTAGGAAAATGCTTTCACGAAGCGTAATTTCCATGTCACTCACCTTGCCCTGCGTGCCGGCGCTTGGTTGGTGGATCATCACTCGTGAGCTCGGAAGCAGGTGACGCTTGCCTTTTGCTCCAGAGCTAAGCAGAAATGCGCCCATGCTGGCCTGGAGACCAATACCATAGGTCGCAACATCCGGCTTGATGAACTGCATCGTGTCATAGATCGCCATGCCATCGTAAACGCTGCCGCCAGGGCTGTTGATATAGAGCGCGATATCCTTGTTTGGGTCTTCGTATGCGAGGTGGAGGAGTTGCGCGACGACGATGTTCGCCGTGTGCTCGTTGACGTCCTCACCGAGGAAAATGATGCGTTCTTTCAGAAGGCGTGAGTAAATATCAAACGCCCGCTCCCCGTCGTAGCTCTTTTCGATAACCGTCGGTACTAGGTAACTCTGTGGCTTCGTCATAGTACTACTAGTTTAGAAAATAAATTAGCACTCGTCAAGTGAGAGTGCCAAAAAGAAACTACGCCCCAGCCTTGGAGCGTAGTTCTCGGTAGTTCCGTGCCGCTCACGGCAAAGAACTGCTGGGGTCGAACGCATCACTCACCTTTCTGAGGAGGGTGGCTGCGATGACCTTGACCTTCCTGAAAATTGCCATCAGGATCACTCCTATTTGTGTGTCGGCTGGGGCTTATACTCCGTGCGCAGAGTTCATCTTTGGTGACGATCGCGCCGCCAATAGTTAGATAGGTATATGAATAGTCCGAAAACGGGAACAATGAGTGTGACGCCAACGTAAGTGACTGTCATTGTTTCCGGTTGCTCGCCAGCAGAGCTTGAAGCGACATACGCCGCCGCCATCACGATTGCCATCAGTGCTGTGCCAAACCACACACTCTTAACGAAACCTCGTGTTTGTTCGCTCATCCTCACTCCTCACTTCTGCGCACGGAGTAGGATAACAATACGACCTTTCTCACGATCTGACAATACCTACGCAATAACTGTGCCTTCGTTGGCACGTATCAGCTCTTCTAGTTTCAGGCGAGCGCGGCGGTTCTGGAATAGTACATACAGGTTCACGAAGGCAAAGGATGCGGGCGACCACCAACCAAACAGGAGATTATGGCGAAGTACCGCGCGGTAAGCTGCACGAACCCGTTCAGCGTCGCCTTGGGCGATAACCTTGCTGTTTGTCCAAGCAACGAGAATACCTGTATGCTTGACCAGCTTCAGCGTATAGACGGTCTGCGCCATAATCCTGACTCTTCCTAAGAATTGAGTTCGACTAAACGATCGACGGTCTTTTCGGTGATGACACGGTTTGCCATATCGCGGCGAGCTTCTGGAGAGTCGAGTTGGTCCTTCATAGTCGGGTATTGCTCTAGCATCTGGGCGTGGCGTGCATCGAGTTCGTCCTTTGTGACTTCGATGTTTTCAGCCTTGCTCAGTTCAGCGAGAGCGAGACCGGCTTGGACGCGGCGCTCGGCAGCGACACGGAACTCTTTGTCATGCCACTCGTCGTGGTCTTTGTAGCCCATCTGAGCGATGTATTGGTCTGGGCTCATGCCGCGGTACATGAGGTTCTGCATAGCATCCTGCTCGATCTGACGTATCTGGTCATCAACTAGTAGCTGCGGCATAGGAACAGTGCTGACCGCAACGAGTTCACCGACGAGATCGTCTTTGTACTTGTCCTCAATGGTCTTTTCCTTTTGCTGCATCAGTTCGGCGCGGATGTCTTCGCGCATACCTTCGACGGTCTTGAACGGACCGACTTTTACGGCAAACGCATCATCGACTTCAGGTAACACAACTTCCTTGATATCATTCAGGGTAACCTCAAATACAACCTCGGCGCCTTTGAGATGTTCGGCGTGGTAATCTTCAGGGAATGTCAGTGGAACGTCGAATGTCTCACCGACCTTGTGGCCGACGATCGCCTCTTCAAAGCCCGGGATAAAGCTGTTTGAGCCAAGTACGAGATCGTAGTCTTTGGCGGTGCCGCCATCAAACGCTTCACCGTTTTTCTTGCCGATGAAATCGATACGGACTTCATCGTCATTTGCCGCCGCACGTTTAACGGTTTTCTTTTCAGCGAGTTGCGTACGCATACGTTCGACGACTTCATCGACTTCGGCATCACTCACGTCTACCGCTTCTTTTTTCGCTTTCAACTTTTTATAGTCACCGAGCGTGACATCGGGGACGATATCGATGGTCGCTTCAAAGGTCAGAACGTCATACGGCTGAAAGTCCCCCAAGTCAACCTGCGGTCGGTCAAGGATGCGCAGCTCTTCGGCGATAGCAATGTCGTTGACGGCAATATTGATCGCATTTTCAGTCGTAGCGTTTGCGAGCGCGAGAGGGTCGATATTTTTCTCTGCAACGTTTGCAGGAACCTTGCCTTCACGGAAGCCTTGTACTTTAACGGTTTTAGAGAGCTCTTGGACTGCGGCGCGTTTAGCGGTCGCAAGATCGGTCTTATCGAGTTCAACGCTGAGGTGAACTTGGGTGTCGGAGGTTTTCTTGAGGGTATGTTTCATAACTGTCTATCTTAACAGATACAGACAGCTAATGCGACCCCCCCCCTACAGGTCGTCGCGGTTCTTGCCGCGGTAGTCTTCAACGGTCGTAACAATACGCTCGAAAGAAAGCTCGTGCTCACGCTCGTGCTTTACGTCTTTGAGGCGATAGATTTCATCCGCAATCTCTTTTTCACCCACAAAGAGCAAGTACGGCACTTTCATCTTTACCGCCGCCTTTATCTGTCGGTCAAGCTTGCGGCCAGTGATATCAACGGCGACATTGATTCCTTCTTCACGGAGCTCGCGAGCAAGCTTTTGGGCGCCCCGTTCGGCTTCGCCGAGCACAATCATGTAAATATCGGTTGTCGAGCTCAGTTCAGGCAGCAGCTCGTGTGAGCGAAGAAATACTTCCATGGTCGTACCGCCCGGCGCAAAGCCAACAGTCGGTACCGGCTCAGCACCAAAGAGAGAAACGAGACCGTCGTAGCGGCCGCCGCCGAACATTGCCCGGTTGTTCTCAGGATGATTGTCGAATACCTCAAAAACCATACCCGTATAGTAGTCAAAGCCGCGCATGAGAGTGATGTCAAAAATCGCGTTTCGAACGCCAGCGCCGTGTATGGCATGGAACAAATCCTGAAGCCGCTTAACCGGCTCAAGTTCGGCCAGCTCATTCGGCAAGGTGTCGATATTGTTTGAACTGATAAGCTTCGCGATCTTTTTGAGGCCATCTGGCGCACGATCGGCTCCAAAGATATCGACCGCTTGGTCACGAAACGCCTCATGCGGGATCTTGCCTTTGCGGTCGAACAGCTTGATCATCAGTTCAGCCTGCACCGTGCTCAAACCCAAGTAATCACGCATCATGGCTTCGATAAGCTCACGGTCATTGATACGTATGGTATACATCTTTTCGGTTGCGCCAAATGCTTTCATGATCGAGTGGGCTAACTGGATAGTCTCGACGTCGGCTGGTGTTCCAGCGACTCCAAAAATATCGACGTTTAGCTGCCAGAACTCGCGCTCCCGTCCCCGCTGTGGCCGTTCATAGCGCATAAAGTTCGCGATCGAGTACCACCGCGCTGGATACCCAGTCTCCTGACGTCGTCCCGCGATCATTCGCGATACTGACGGCGTCATCTCCGGACGAATCGCAACCGTTCGGTCACCACGATCGGTAAACGTGTAGGTTTGCTCACTGACGATCTCTTGTCCCGTCTTCGCCGCGTAAAGCTCTAGTGGTTCGAGAAGTGGCGTACTGTATTCCTGATAGCCGTAGCTTTCGGCAACTCGCCGCCATGTTGAAAAGATATAGTTCTGGACGCGCTTGTCTTCGGGATAGTAGTCTCGGGTGCCTTTGTACGGGTTGGTTGAGAGGTGTGCCATATTGATAAGCAGTATACCAGAGTACAGTTACGAATCAGTAGTGTGACGACGCGCCCATTCGAACATAGCGATACCTGCCGCCACCCCAACGTTGAGCGAGCGGGTAGAACCAAGCTGTGGGATAGAAACAGCTTCGTCGCATACAGCAAGCAGCTCAGCGGAGATGCCCGAACCCTCCTGCCCAAAAACAAAAACCAGGTTATCAGGCAGTTCTGCACCGTAGATCGTAACGGAGCTGACGTTATTTTCTAAGGCTTTTACAACTTTTCCCCTCTGTTGCATCTGAGAGCTGAACTCTGCAGGTGATGCATAGTATTTTATATCGAGGTAAGCGTCGGTTTTCATTGCGCCGCGCTTGTTCCACTGTCGCCGACCGATAACGTGCACAGTACGGACGCCAAATGCATTCGCACTGCGCACGATTGTGCCCATGTTAAAGTCCCGAAGCGTATTTTCGATCGCGATTTCCAGTCGCGCGCCGCGGGCGTCAAGACTCTTGATGATCTCATCGTGCGGCAGGTCTTTAAACTCATCGAGTACGTTCCGGGTATCCATCTGATTCTATTGTACGACACTGGTCGCGTGTGTAAGATGGACTAAACCACCAGTAGTATCATATGGAATATCTGAAACCACACGAGCTTTGTAACCGCTACTTTGACGCTCGGACTGAGCTACGTCAGTGCTTGACTATCGAAACTGTGCTCATGGAGCGTATTGGCGAGCTACCAGAAGATGACTACTGCCATCACGCGCGCGAGTCTATGCAGCTCGGCGCGGGCTACGCACTGATTGCCCACCAGGAAGGCTGTGTCGGCTATGTCACGGATATGCAGCACGTGTTTGCGGCGTATTTCGCCGTACAGCCGCAAAACCGCTATCTAAGCGAAGAGGCCTACCGCCATCAGCAACTCACTACTATCGAAGCCGCCATGAAACACCTGGAAGATATACAACTCGAACCCCATGAGGATCCGTATGACGCGGCAGCTCTCGCTGCGTTTTTCGAAGGATACAGTATCGCCTCAAACTCCCTCCATAATAAGGCGCCCATCGAACCTGCTCTCGACACATCGGTATAGATTGAAAATAAGAGATGATATCGCTACGCCATCAAGCATTAAATTTGGTGCTGCACAAAGGACTATCGCTCCACTTCGTTCCGCTCCTCCGCTTGCTCGACAGAAAAATGCTTCGCGCTTTTCTGTTTTCGCTGCGTTACGCGACCATCCACGCCCCTTTTGCTTTGCAAAAGCTCGTGCATGGGGGCCGAGTCTTCTCATACATACCAAAACAAAAACCGGTCAGAAGACCGGACTTTGTTTTGGTGCGCGAGAGAGGACTTGAACCTCCACGCCCGAAGGCACATGCTCCTAAGGCATGCGTGTCTACCAATTCCACCACTCGCGCATATATACACCGCACGCGGCGTGTCTACGAATACTTACGTTTCACGCAGCCACCACTCGCGCATATATACACCGCACGCAACCAAGTGTACGGAAAATTTGGTACGCCTTATTGTATCAAGTAATCGGCGGTTCTTAAAGAGAAGAGTTCGCGAGCACGCGGACGCGATAATACTGGCCCGCAGCGATCGTCATCAGCGTGAACATACTCATCATGGCGCAGAAACGACCGAGACCGCCAGCTGATACGAACAGTAACGCAATACCACTGACTACTGTAGCCGCAAAACTCGCGAGCATCACGAGGTATGCCTTGGTTTCCCGGCGGCTATACGCTGCCGCAAATACGCCCACCGTCGCGAGCGTCATTATTGAGGCGATGACGATGTGAGAAGTAAGTATGACCATATTCATATCTCTACTGTACAGGAATACTGCGAAAATCAAAAAACTGCCTAGTTTAGGCAGTTTCTTCTAGTTGGTAGAACGCCAGCGCCGCGTCTCCGTAACTACGATTGTCCACCACAACAACTCCATTAACGGTCGGCGCTGACTCCCTACCTGGATGTGATAATATCATAAGCCCTTTGGGTTTTAAATAGTTTGCGAGCCGTGAAACTGTGGATAATTGCAGATCGTGATACGGCGGGTCGGCAAAAATAACGTCGAACTGTGCTGGCGCAGCCGTTCCGGACCAGCTCGCAACCGAGGCTTTTATCAGCTTGGCACGGCCTGCCACTCCGAGCAGTTTGATGTTATTCCCGATAACTTTTTGGGCTATCCTGTCCCGTTCGACAAACGTCGCCATGTCCGCGCCACGACTCAAAGCTTCGAGCCCAAGCGCACCGGTTCCTGCGAATGCATCAAGCACGACTTTGCCGTCGAGCTCGCCGAGTATGTTAAACATCGCCGCTCGCATGCGCTCACCCATCGGATGAGTCCTTGTTGTATCTGGCGCATCGAGAAAACGCCCACCGTATGTACCGGCGATTAACCGTACCCTCATGGCCGGCCGCCCTTGCGACGCAGTTCAGCCTGCAAGCTTGCCGCATACCACGCGAGTGTAACGCAGCGGACTATGACAGGTGCAAGCTCTAGCCGAGTCTGACGAGCTAATGCTCGGCTCCAGCCCTTGGCGTGAAACGTTTCGTACATCTTGAGGGCATGAATGTGATGAACAGCCTCAAGGAATATCGGACCGATTCCTTCCTTTTTGACGCGGATGAGTTCGTTTTTTGTCGGAAGTGCTTTCGTGACCTTTAGCGATGCAAGCGTGGTCGCAAAACCGAGCTCAAACATAAAGTGCGTCGTCATGACGCCTTTAGCACCCCAGAACTCCCAGTTATTGCGAACCTTGTGACGGCGCGAACTACCGGGCATTACGACCTTCTGCTTGAAAGTTGTTCGTGTCTCCAGACCTTCGCCTCGTAACTCCTCGAGCTTCGCCTCGAGCGGAAAATGATGCGCAGGGGTCAAACCGTCCACGATGGCGTGCGCGAGCCAAGCGGCCTCAAAGGCTGCCCGAATTTCATCGCGTTTTCTCAGTGCTCGTTCGAGATTAACCATGTGGTCCTCGATAAGCTGAATGAGTGCCGTGTCGGTATGATCGGTCGGATCGATGTAATGCCACGGCTCATCGCGCGCCGGACTCTTTCGTTTGATGCCATCCGGACCATCACGACCTTCAAAACGAACTATCTGCCGCGCCTCCGGAAAATATGCTTTTTTTGGCAGTACTTTCGTTAAGTGACGACGAGCAATACGATCAATGCGCTGGTGGGCGCCGAGTAAGTCACCTGATGATGTCCTGAGCGTTGTTCCTGAGTACATAGTGTTAGTTTAATTCAATGTGGTTAGCCGGCGATAACGCTCGACTTCCCGTTTTAACTGCTCATATTGTAACAGGTCGCCCCCAGCATCGAGCCAGTGGGTAGCTGATTTCTGAGCCCGTTTTAGCTGTTTCATATCGGCGATATTAGCGACAGCAAGGTTGAGCGCACCAGACTGAGCGCGTCCGTAAATCTCACCCGGCCCGCGAAGTTCGAGGTCGCGCTCGGCAAGGTAAAACCCATCGTTACTCTTTTCCAGCTCGCGTAGCCTCGCAGAGGGTTTCGCGCTCGTGCTCGGCACCAGGTAGCAGTAACTCTGCAGGTCGCTGCGGCCAACTCGACCACGGAGCTGATGAAGCTGTGCCAGCCCAAAACGATCCGCGCCTTCAATGATGATCACCGTAGCGTTCGGGACGTCGACACCTACCTCTACAACGGTCGTGCTGACGAGGATGTCGATATCGCCAGCGGCGAATGCTCGCATAACCGTGTCTTTTTCCTCGGCCGATAGCTTGCCATGCAACATGCCGATGCGTTTGTCTTTGAAGATCGCTTGTTTGAGACGCTTCACCTCGGCCGTTACGCTAGCCTGTTCGTCATCACCCTCATCGATACGTGGACAGATGACATAGGCCTGGCGACCCGCCTGGAGCTCGAGTTCGACCTTGTCATACATTTGCCTCCGAGAGTTCGGCGACACGATAGAGGTAGCGATATCTTTGCGGCCTCCTGGTTTTTCGTTCAGGATAGATATATCCAACTCACCGTACACCGTGAGCTGTAGGCTGCGCGGTATCGGGGTTGCTGTCATAGCTAGCAGATGAGGCATCTTGTGGCTCTTGGCAAGTAACCGTTGCCGCTGCTCGACACCGAATCGGTGCTGTTCATCAATGACAACGAAGCCAAGACGCTTAAACGTGACGGCGTCCTGAAACAGAGCGTGCGTGCCGATCACGACATCACACTGGCCGTTAGCTATGGCTTCAAGAAGCGGCTTTCGCTGCGCGGCTTTGACCGATCCGACAAGCAAGCCGACGCGCATCCCAAACGGCTCGAGCAACCCTATGAGCGTCGAGGCGTGCTGGGTCGCGAGTAGTTCGGTTGGCGCCATAAATGCTGTCTGAAACCCTGCGCGCGCAGCGATATACGAAACGAGGCCGGCAACAACAGTTTTTCCAGATCCGACATCGCCTTGCAGTAAGCGATTCATCGGCTCACCACGCTCCAGGTTTTGGAT
>CAMPIR010000030.1 GCA_946886435.1 uncultured Candidatus Saccharibacteria bacterium
GTCGTGGGTTATCGTCTGTGACAGGAGCAGCAGCCGCAGCCGTTATCGGCTTCAGCCGAGGTGATCCGGCACTTTCCCGTAGCTGCTCCATCCGCTCACGGAGCGTCTCGAGCGATGAGTTCGTCTTTGTGCTGAGCTTCTGCAGATAATGCTCCTGTTCGACCGGATCCTCAACTGACGAAAGTAATGTCAGCGCCTCTGTCGTTAACTCGCGCTTGCCGAGAGCACTCGTGATATCGTAGCGTGACTCGTACTGTGCGATGACCCATTCGATAGCTGGTAGTGCCTTTTTAATGGCTTTTTTCCAAAGCGTGACGTCCTGCTGAATCAATTCATCGGGATCTTTGGCCCCCTCGCCGAGCTGGATAATAAGCAGCTCTACGTTGACCGCTTGGGAGATCGGAATTGCTCGTTCAGTCGCAGCCACTCCCGCCTTGTCGCCGTCGAAAGCGAGCAACACATGATCGGTCAGTCGGCTAAGTGCCTTGAGGTGACTGTCGGTCAGCGCCGTCCCGGCGGTTGCAACGACGTTCGAAACGCCAACCTGGTGAGAACTGATTACATCGAGATTACCCTCGACGATAACCGCCCGGTCTTTTTTGCGTATCGACTCTTTTGCGAGGTGTAGACCAAATACATGACGACCTTTGTCATAGAGAAGTGTCTGAGGAGTATTCAGGTACTTCGGAGCGCCCTTGATGTCCCTGATCAACCGAGCAGTAAAGCCGATCACCTGCCCCTGGCCATCCATCAGCGGCACCATCAGGCGCTCACGGAACAGATCACTACCGCGCGATCCGATCAGCCCGCCATCACGTATCTCTCCAGTGCTGTAGCCTTTTTTGGTGAGAAACGATAACAATGCTTGTCCGTCCCCGGGTGCATAGCCGAGGCGAAAATCATGAACAACCTGACGGTTGAGGCCGCGTTTTTTGACATAGTCGACGGCCTCAGCATGTGCGAACAAGCTTCGCTGATAGTAGGTTGCTGCGCTCTCGTGCATGGCGAGTAACCGCTTCTTTTTCTCGGCGAGCCCGCGTGATGCACCACTTTTTTGTTCATACTGGCTGAGATCAACGCCTGCCTTGCGAGCGAGATGTTCGAGTGCCGCGCGAAAATCCAGACCCTCAACTTGCATAACGAAGCTAAAGACATCCCCGCCCTGGTTTGAGCTAAAGTCATGCCAGATACCTTTTTCCGGGCTGACAAAAAAACTCGGTGTCTTTTCATCGGAAAATGGGCTGAGTCCTTTCCAGTTGCGTCCGGCTCGCCGCAGCTGAACATACTCACCGATAACCGCTTCGATATCGAGTTTTGCCCGAACCTCTTCTTTCGCATCCCCGTTCATTATCCTTATTGTATCACCCTGTACCTCTGTAGATACTTATGCTTAAATAAGACACATATGGATCCTACCTATCTCGGACAACCGGTACCGACCCCAACGGCTCAAAAGCCTGCCGGTTTGATTAGCAAAAAAGCTTTTCTTATCGTGCTCGTTCTGCTTGCAGCCGTTGCCGCAGGTGCGTTCATGCTACTTGGCTCTGGAGACAAGAGCGGCACTTTGCAACAACAGATGAGCGCTCGACAGGCCACAACGCAGAGGATTATTGAGGATGGTCAGAAAAATATCAGCAGCGACGAGCTCTCAAAACTCAACAGCGAACTCAGGTTAGTGCTTATCGGCGACACCAATGTCCTCCAGGGCGCCCTGGCCACCGCCGGAATGAAAAAGATTGAAAAATCCATTACCACGGCCGAAGCTGACACTGCTAGTTTCGACACGTTAAAAGACGCGAAACTTAACGCCAAATACGACGCAACCTACCGCAACGTTCTGACACAAAAACTGGAGTCACTAAGAGCGCTCACGACCGAACTCCACGATGAAACCAAATCAAAGCCTCTCAAGGCCGCACTCGAGGCGCAGTACGCACATCTGACGATCTATCTCAACGCTCTGGCCGAATCCTCTTAGGAGTTCTTGACGAGCTCGTAACTGTGACGAACCAGATCCCGCAGTTCGTCGTCGGGCACTTGGCCGCTGCACAGTATAGTGTTCCAGTGCTTTTTGTTCAGATGATAGCCTGGCAGTACGGTTTCGTACTTTTCACGCAGCAGCTCCGCGAGCGTCGGATCACACTTGAGGCTCAACCGAACCGGAGCGGCGTCACCGTGAACCAGCGCAAACATCTTTCCCTCTAAGCTACCTATCTTATAAACTTCGACATCCTCGCCAAAAGGATAGTCAAGTACGACACCGGGCATGCTGGTCACTAGTTCGATAATCCCGTTCCGACTGATCACACTTTCACCTTTTGGAGGTAGTACTTTAGCTCCTCTATGCTCCCGCGGATATCTGCGAGCGCACGGTGTTCTTCCGGTTTGGCGAACTTTTTACGGTATTTGCCTTCAAACACAACCTTCCAGGCGCTAACATCAAGCATGCGATAGTGCAGCCGTTCGTTGAGCCTGGTCCACTCGTTCTCAATAAACTTTCGATCCTGATGGATCGAGTTGCCAGCCAGCAGCACCCGTTCGTCATCACCAAAATGCTCCTCAATGAAATCCAGCAGCTCGTTTTCGACGGTCCGGCCGTTTTTACCATCCAGATTTTGTCCGATCAGCGCCTCACGAACCAACGGGTACCGCTCCCAAAAGTCGCCAATCATCCGCTGTTTTATCAAGTTAGGACCAACTTTCTTTACGGCCGTATAGTGGGCGATTTCGTTAAAATCCCAGTCCGTCACGATAGCAGCGACCTCAAGAATACGGTCCTCTATCGGATCGAGGCCAGTCATTTCCAGGTCGACCCAGAGCAATCGTTTGCTGGTTTTTAATCTTGTCATACAACCCAGTATACCTAAAAGTTGTTGAACTTCTGACCCCGAGGGCATATAGTCAGATATAAGGATAAACGATACCAAAAGAACATGTCAGAAAATTACCCAACCACAGATCTAGCCCTCTCCTATGAACGCGTACCTCGTGTTGATAGTTCGTTTGTCGTGACAGACGAGAGCTATGTTGACCTGCTGTTGCCCCGCGAGAACAGTGACGAACGGTCACGATTACGGATCTTTGATATTAACGAACGCTGGATCCGTGCGGTTGATCTCTCGGAATTTTACCGGGTTCCGGAACCTGACGACGAACGGTTCTTCAATGCGCCGCACGCGGCATACGATACGTTCGAGCTTGGTGAAGAGTTCTTTATCGGTCGCCACTACAACCCGGATAACCTCCCTATCCTGAACAAGAACGTTATCTCGCGCAAACACGTCGGTCTGACGCTCAAGCTCGGTGAATGCGGCCTCATCCTGGCCGTTCGCGATACCTTCTTCTCGCACAACGGCACGGAGATCGTGCCCAACGACACCCTCGCAGTCCTTGACGGCGAGGTGATGCTAGCCACCGTATAGAAAAAGGCAACCTCGGTTGCCTTTTTCTATACGCACCGCCCGTAGGCCTTAGTCTTTTTTCTTGTCGATACGATCGAGCTTTGTCGCCTTTACGAAAATATAGACAACGAGTGCTGTTGCAACCAGCGTGATAAGTGAACTCAAGATGACTCCCCAGCCGATCGAAACCTCTGTATGGCCATCCGTTGCCGGCATGATAACCCATCTGAGACTATTGAGATCGACGCCGCGGGTCAGTAGCGCGACAAGCGGTGAAATGAACTGGTCAACGATCGACTTAACGCTCGCGCCAGCTGCGGTACCGATCGCAAGACCGACCGCCAGACCGACGACGCCTTGTTGACGGACAAAGTCCATAAATCCACCCGCATGACCTTTGGTCAGTTTGCTGGCGTGCTCTTTGGCGGCTGAGGCCTTCGCCTTCGCTGCTGCTGCCTTCGCGCGAGCTGCCGCTCGCCTTGCTTCGGCTGCTGACTGAGCAGCGGTTTTCTTTGTTGCCATTGTAGTTTTCTGTTGCCTCCGTTAGATGGGCTCATTATCAACCACAGTTTTTCTAAACGCAAGTCCTAGAGTCTGTCGGGCGCAGCAATTCCGAGCAAATCAAGTCCGTGAGCCAGCGTGTCACGGTAACGACGTACCAGTTCGAGCCGACTCGACTCACGCGGATCACCGATGATACGTGAACGTTCATAGAATCGGTTAAAGGTCTGGGCGAGCTCATAGAGATAGGTGCCTACCAGGTGTGGCATCAGCTCGCGTGTGGCATCGCTGACCACCTGGGTGTATTCACTGAGTTTACGAACGAGAGCTCGTTCACTTTCGTCGAGCACTGACCCATCTAGGTGAGCTTCGGCCTCGCTCTTGGCAAGGATAGAACACGCCCGTGCATGTGCGTATTGGAGATACGGGCCACTGTTGCCCTGCAGGCTGACAGACTCTTTCGGATCATACACGATATCACCGCCCATCCGCTGACGGAGGAAAGCGTATTTGACCGCGCCGAGACTGACGCGCTCGTCCGGAGTGCCGTTGAGTTCAGCATTTGCCTGGTTCGCTACATCGAGTACATCCACTGCACGGAGAAAATTACCTTTGCGGCTACTCATCTTGACTCCACCAGCCAGCTTGACGATACCGTGTGTCAGGTGGGTTGAACTTCTCGCAAGCTCCGGCGCAAACTGCTCGATTGCCTTCAGGACAACGGCCATATACTGCTCCTGCTCGGTAGCGGTGATGACGATTGAGCGGTCAAAGCGGTAGTCGTCATACTTGTGAAAAATCAGCCCGACGTCTTTGGCTTCATAGGTTGGTAGGCCTTCGCGGTTGATAAACACGCGGGTATGGAGACCAAAGGCTTCACCGGCGAACACGACGGCGCCATTACTCTCATCAAAAACTTCGCCGATCTGGGCGCGAACCTCACGCAGCCCCCGCTCGGCAACGGAGCTTTCAGGATAATATTTCTCAAACTGCGTACCGATCCGAGCATAGAACTCGTCAAAGTACGCATAGCTCCACTCGCGACACATCCAGTAGATGCGCGCAAACGGGCTCTCCGTGTCACCTTCGGCATGCAGCTGATAGACGCGTTTATTATAGGTAACGATGGCGTCTTTTGCGCTCGCATCGTCCTCGTAGGCATTGCTGCCTTCGACATAGCGTGCTGCCATCCACTGAGCGCGTTCATCGGCCGGGATGTCAGCAAGGGCATCAGGATTCTCACCGCCAAGCGCTTTTACGATCGCCCACATACTTTTGCCGACATGAAGGCCGACGTCTCCGCCAAAGTTTACGCGGTGGACATCGCCGCCCGCAGCCTCAACGAAGTTTGCGATGGCGTCACCCATGATACTGGTGTAGAGATGACCAGCGTGCAGGACTTTAAACGGATTTGGGTCAGAGTACTCAACAACGACGGTCTGGTGTCGATAGTGCTGCTCTGTTTCGAGCGACCATGCGCCGAGAAGCGCCGAGTCAGACAGAGTGATATTGAGGAAGCCCGGTCCAGCGACTGTGGCGTCCTGAACCTCATCCAGCTCACGAACAGCCCCGGCGAGCACTCCAGCAACCTCTTGCGGCTTCTTGCCGACCTGTTTCGCGAGCTGTAGTGCAACGTTCGTCGCAATATCACCAAACTGAGCCTCAGGGCGCGTCAAGACGGGATCAACCTCAACGCCATAGGCATTTCTGATGGTCTCTTTGAGGCAGTCGGAAACGGTTGTTAACATATTGCGTTTCATTATAACAGAGGTAGGAATGATTTCCGATAGAAGAACGAGTTATACTAAGATGCTATGAATCTCCTCGAACATCACGCAAAGGCACTGCTCACCGACTGCGGCGCGCCTGTGCCACGTTCCTGGCTCATCCGGCCCGACTCGGCGGTATCATCCGATATCGAATATCCCGTCGTTGCCAAAAGTCAGGTGCCGGTCGGCGGACGGGGAAAAGCCGGTGGTATCATCATGACGAATACGGCGGCTGAGCTAGTTGGTGCAGTCGAAAAGCTATTTACGCTTGAGATCAAAGGCTACAAACCCAAAGCCATCCTGCTCGAGGAACAACTCGGCGCCGATCGCGAACTCTATCTCAGCCTGCAGCTCAACCGTGATACTCGGCGCGTCGAGTGGCTCGCCTCACCGAACGGCGGCGTCGATATCGAAGACAACGCCGAGGCGGTCCGAACCGTTGCCTTTACTGACCCCGAGGCGTCAGAAAAACTCGCAGCCATCCTAGGCGTAGACGAGTTGGAACTCTCAATGCTACTCGACTCACTCTCGAAGTGCTTTTTTGCCAACGACCTACTACTCCTCGAAATTAACCCGCTGATGGTCATGAACAACAAACTTGTTTGTGCTGACGCCAAATGTCTCGTCGACGATAACGCCCGTTTTCGCCACCCGGAACTGCCATGGCCACCGGTCGAAGGAAACCCGCCAAAGCCGCTCGGTGGCACGATCGGTTGTATCGCGAACGGCGCCGGCATGGCGATGAGCACCATGGACACAATCGTTGCAGCTGGCGGCAAACCGGCTAACTTCCTCGATATCGGTGGCGGAACCGGTGAGAAAGAGTTCGTCGTCGCTCTTAAACAAATCATGGAGCTACCCGGCGTCACCAGTATCATCGTCAATATATTCGCCGGCATCTCACGCTGCGACGAGATCGCTCGCGGTATCATCGCCGCTCGTGAGCAGCTCCCCGCTCTGCCGCCACTATTTATCCGCCTCGAGGGCACCAACCGCGACATTGCCGTTGAACTACTGGAGAAAGTGAGCATCGCCATCGAACCAGACCTAAAGTCATGTGTTCAAAAGGCCATGAGCTTCACGTCGGCCAGCTTTGCTGCGACGGAAGATTCTGGCATAGAACAGCCGGGTACAGGAGATAACGTATGACCCTTTTTGACGCTCCGACCGTTCTCGTCCAAGGCATAACTGGCCGGCACGGCGCCTTTCACGCCAAAGGCATGCTTGAGGCTGGTACGAACATCGTTGCCGGTGTTACACCGGGCAAAGCTGGCGAAAAAATCCACGGTTTACCAGTTTATAGCTCAGTCGCCGACGCGAGGACTACCCACCCAGAGCTTGACACCAGCGTCGTCTTTGTGCCGGCTGCATTTGCCAAAAACGCCGTCACTGAAGCGATCGATGCCGGCATACGCCAGGTTATCGTCATCACCGAAGGAATACCGGTCCATGACGCGCTCAAAATACACGAATACGCCGCGGCTCACGACGTGACGCTCGTCGGGCCAAACTGCCCCGGGCTGATCGTTCCCAGCTCGCACAAACTCGGTATCATCGCAGCTCACATCACGAAGCAAGGCAGAACGGCTATCATCTCTCGAAGCGGTACGCTCACCTATGAATTGGCGGATGCCCTCACCAAAAAAGGTATCGGTCAATCAATCATTATCGGTATTGGCGGCGATCCTGTTCCCGGTATGAACTTCGTCGAGGCGCTTGAACTCGTACAGGCGCACGAAGGCACGGATCAGATCATCATGGTTGGAGAAATCGGCGGCACGAGCGAGCAGATAGCGGCCGACTACATCGCTAAGCAAGTGACAAAGCCTGTCTATGGCCTCGTCGTCGGCCACAGCGCCCCTGCCGGTCAAACTTTCGGCCACGCTGGTGCGATCATTGGCACAGACGCCGAATCAGCGAAGGCAAAAACTGACTATCTTTCGGCAGCAGGTCTTCGCATGACGAGCACGCTCGATGAGCTCATCGCCCTCATCGCCACCCCATAGACACGACCCAGGTCACCTGTTATGCTTTGCCTTACTAACGGATACCAAAAAAGGAGTCAACATGAACGCCTCACAGCTCAAGTCGCTATTTTTCAAAACACTCATCGCCTGCCTGGTTGCTACAGCCGCCGTAGCGGTAACGGCGATACTTGCTGGCGGCATGAACGATATAACCTCGCGATCACTCTTTACTATCGTTATCGTGGGCGTGCACGCACTCGCTGGCCTCGGTTTCATAAATATGGACGGCACGAAGGATAGCGCCGGATCGCTCAAGTGGTTCGCAAACGTCGTCTTTAGTATTATCGTACTCAGCTTTATCACTGCGGTGCTCGGCATATGGGATGTCCTGCCGGGTGAGCTGTTCTGGAAGCTATACCTTACATACGGAGTCATCATGGTCGCCGTGCTTCACGCTGAAGTCCTGGCGCGCATACTAAATCACCAGCCCTCTACCAACGCCGTCATCTATACGAACTATGCCGTTATGGCGATAGTCGTCGTCATGCTCCTCGTCGCCATCTATGCCTCCGAATATGACATTCTCGGCACGATGTTCTTCCGCGGCCTGGCTGCGCTTGCGGTTATCGACGGTACACTGACCTTAACTGCTATTATTCTCGATAAACTATACCTGTCGAAGCACCCTGAGTTGATCACCGAGAACTCGGTCGTAACCCCGCAAAAACGGGGCCCGAGTATCCTCGTCATCCTTGTTCTGGGGTTCCTGGGTATTCAGCTCCTTGGCATGTTGCTCGGTCTCGCTTCTCGTTTCTAGGCCAATCTTAGCCAAGCCGCGCTGCCTTAATTAGCCCAACAAACAGCGGGTGGG
>CAMPIR010000031.1 GCA_946886435.1 uncultured Candidatus Saccharibacteria bacterium
GACGCTCCGTGAGCGGATGGAGCAGCTACGGGAAAGTGCCGGATCACCTCGGCTCAAGCCGATATCAGGTGCGGCCACTACTCCTGTCGCAGACGATAACCCACGCCAGGACTTTTTGCTGGCACTGCTGACTCTCGGTAACGACGTCCGTGATGTGGCGATGGAGCTTAGCGTCGATGCGTTTGATGGCGAGGCGCGCCAAGCACTATTTCGCTATCTCATAACCCACCCAGAGGGCCTCACGCTCGACGAGGTTCCACCGGAGTTGCATACATTTGAAACCTATGTCAAAATAGTACAATTGAAAGCCGAAACGAAGTATAGTGAGCAAACCGCTCAGGAGCGCAAAACCCAAGCCTCTCACCTCGTCGGTCAGATAAAGCAGCAACACCTCAAACAAAAGAAATCAGCATTAACCAAGCTGCTTCGTGATGCCGAAGCAGCAGGAGATGAGACTGAAACGTTGCGACTCAGAAGTGAGTTCAACGATCTCATCAAGGAGGAACACACTCGTGGCAAAGACCGTAGCTGACGATAGTATTATCGATGATAATGTACAGGATGACTCAACACTTCCACTTGGCGCCGCTTCCGATAAGCTCGCCGACGTTGACGAGCCCGACAAGGACGAGTTAGAGGCAGAAGAGGAAGATTGGCAGGAAGAAAAACAGCCAACGTTTTTTGACGATGTTTCGGATGACTCGGTGCGTCTCTACTTGCGTGAGATAGGTAAGATCCCGCTTCTAAACGCCGAAGAAGAGCTAGCTCTCGCCCAAAAGGTTGTGGCTGGCGACAAAAAGGCAAAAGACCAGATGGCAGAGGCTAACATGCGCCTCGTCGTTTCTATCGCGAAGCGCTACTCTGGACGCGGGCTCGATTTTCTCGACCTAATCCAAGAGGGCAACACGGGTCTGCTTCGTGCCGTCGAAAAGTTCGACCCGGACAAGGGATTCAAGTTCTCGACCTACGCAACCTGGTGGATCCGCCAGGCGATTACTCGTGCGATCGCTGACCAGGCGCGTACTATTCGTATTCCGGTACACATGGTGGAGACGATCAACAAGCTTCTCCGTACCCAGCGCCGCATGACCCAGGATCTCAACCGAGAACCATCGATCGAAGAGCTTGCCAAAGAACTCGAGATGGAGCCGGAAAAAGTCGAATACGTCATGAAGATTAAACAGGATATTCACTCGCTGGACGCTGGTGTTGGCCGTGATGGTGATGACGAAGATTCGGTTCTCGGTGACTTTATCGAGGACGAAGATGCCGCTAGTCCAGAGGACAGCGCCGCTTCACAGCTACTGAAGGAGCAAGTACAGGATATTCTGAGTGTTCTGACCGAACGCGAGCAAAAGATCGTCAAGATGCGTTTCGGTCTCGAAGACGGCAAGAGCCATACACTTGAGGAAGTCGGCCAAGAGTTTGCCGTTACCCGTGAGCGTATCCGCCAGATCGAAGCCAAAGCTCTGACGAAACTACGCAAGCACAAAGACGCCAAAAAACTCTATGAGTACCTCAGCTAGAACAGTACTCATCGGTATCGCTGGGTCATTTGCAAGCGGCAAGGATACTATTGCGCACGCTCTCGAGGCTGATTATGGTTTTACACACGTCTCAACCGGAGACATGGTCCGAGAGGCTGCGCTAGCTGAACGGGGCTCTATCGAGCGCCCTGTGTTGTTTGAGGTTGCCAACGAGCATCGACATCATGATGGTGCCGGTGTTTTCGTGGTACATGCCCTCGAAAAGCCACGACCATTGGTCATAACTGGTATACGTTCTCTTGGCGAGGCAAAAGCCCTCAAAGCGGCTGGTGGAACTTTGCTGTTCATCGACGCGCCGGCTGGGGTTCGCTATGAACGCATGAAAGCTCGTCATCGTGACCGTGAAACCGAGCTAACTCTCGAAGAGTTCGAGGCCAACGAAGCCAAAGAGTGGCATGCGGGTGAGACAGATGCCGACTTTAACCTACGCGACATCAAGGCCATGGCCGATGTCGTCATGGAAAATACCGTACCGCTGGACGAGTTTATTCGTGAAGCGGAAAAACGCCTCAATTTACGCTAGAGAGTGCGGCCCTCTGCACTTTACTTTTCTAAACTAGGTGTACAATAGACAAAACTAGTTAAAGGGCGGGGTTGGAGTTTATTGTATGGCTGAGCAATTGTCTCAACTCGATATATTAACTGATATCGAACGGGTGGCTATCGAGCAGCCTGGCCTCAGGCAGCGCTCAAAAGCGCTTGTTGCCGTTACCGAACTCGCAACAAAGATCGGCCTGAGCGGTGACACACATACCGTACTCATGGAGCGAATCAGAGGGCTCGACAAAGGCGAGGCTAAGCTGGCATGGAAGACTTTGGGTGACATGAACGAGCTTCTCGACATGCTCTCGATTGACCTTCGTGAAGCAGGTGAGGGCGAGATTCCTCTTCGTCAAACACCGGTATCCACGGCCGTGAGGACCGAGGAGTCCGGTGCGTCACTAGCTGCAGGGCCATTTATCGAAGAAGTGCCACGAGATGAGGCTCCTGTTGCGCGCGTTGAAGCACCTGCAATACAGGACGCCCTCAACAGTCTGATTGCTAGCGAAGGCGAGCAGAGAGGCTATATATCGGAACGCGTTGAAAGCGTGCTCGAGCAGCTTAGTCGGGGCGGAGTGGTAATCGATATTACTGCCGAAGACTTCACGCATGATACCCTGAAGCAGCTCGCACGGATCTATTCTGAAGCCACAAAAGCCGATCCAGATATGGTCAAGACACACATCAGCTGTACCTGGGGCTGGCTTTCGGGCGTTGATATGACTGATCTAATGATTTGGCGAAGTGCTACAAAGCCTGGGGCGACCCGGCAAGATGTTCACAATAGCCGCGCATCGTTTATAAACGGCGTGATTAAGGGTTGGAAAAATGGTGCACAGCTAGAGCAAGAAGACACCGAAGGCCACGGCGAGGGACTTCACCTTGTTACTGGAGAAGATGTATCGGCAGGCGAAGTACTTGATGACGAGACGCCGCACATAAGTGAAACACTTCTTGAGCGCGCTATCGACGAAGAGCCAAAGCACATTCAAGTCGCCAAAGCTTACGTTGATAAACTTCAGCTTAGCGTAAACGTCCGTGCGTTTGAAGAGTTGCTAAACCCACTGACGAAAGGGGAGTACACTCCCGCTAAGATGGCCGTTATCGAAACGCTTCGGAATCGTGTCGGCAACATTGCTGCCGATGGTCGTATTATCGATGACCTAGAGGTTAGCGCTCGGGCGAAGGCGGCGCTGCGACGTATGCTTGGCATGGGTTTCTTGAGGCATGGTAAACCCGAAGAACGCCACCCTGAACCCCTTAAAGATCAACTGAAGAAGATAAGTAGCGTCGATTATGACAACTATGCCGAGGACCTTTACACAGCACTTTTTGCACTTCTCGAAAAACTTCCCGCTCCAGAACAGGATAGCGTGAAGCCGCTGCAGGTTATATTCGCCGAAGATGGAGATGCGCGTCTCGCGTAGGCTCTGTCATGGAAAAACAGGGAGACCTACAGGCCGAGAGAGATATGGCGAATGGGCTGTTTGCATGGCTACAAATCTCTAGTGATGAGCTTTCTCCTCCACCCAATGACCGCACAAAACAGCTACTGTCAGACCTGTCGCTGACAGCTGAGGATTTGCCGCAGCTTCGAATGATAATAAATAGCCTCGAGACGCCATACGCCTTACCGTTGAGACTGCACCTTTCAGGTTTCGAAGAGCTTGTTATTAAGCAGTTGGACCACGAAGGGGTTCTCGATAGCGCCCTATCCGAATTTAGGGGCGTGTGTCAAGAAACCATCAGCCGACCAGCGGCCGTAGCGACGCCAGCAGCCGCCCAGAAGAGGCGAGGCTCGAGTGGATCCCGTAAAGCCGTGGAGCCATCACGCAAGCGACCAGCGCTCGCGGACGCAAACCCAACTGATCTAGATATTGTTGAGCTGAGTGAACACGAGCACTATGAAGAAGTTACTGAGGCGGATATCGAGAAGCTTGCTGAAACGCGACTAGATTCTGATCTCGTGAAACAGTATCTGCGCGAGATCGGAAAGTTCAAGTTGCTGGATGCTGAGCAGGAGGTGATGCTTAGTAAGGGGATTGAGGCAGGGCTTTTTGCACAGGAGCGTCTCGATACATACGCCAGTGTCCTGTCCGAAGAAGATCAGGAGGAGCTCGAAGTGCTTGCGCGGCTCGGCAGGCAGTACAAAGAAACGCTCATCAACAGCAACCTTCGTCTCGTCGTTTCAATCACGAAGCGATACGTAGGGAGGGGGATGCATTTTCTCGATCTAATCCAAGAGGGTAACGCTGGCTTGGTTCGTGCTGTTGAGAAGTTTGACTATACGATGGGAAATAAGTTCTCGACTTATGCAACCTGGTGGATACGACAAGCTGCGACACGCGCGCTCGCTGACCGTTCCCGAACTGTCCGCCTTCCGGTTCATGTGGTTGAGGTTGTTAATAAAATTGCGCGATTCGAGGCGCAGTTTCAGGTCGATACCGGGCGCGAACCAACTCACGCTGAGATTGCACGCGAGCTTGCTATCGATGAAGATAAAGTTCTCGAGATTAAAAAAGCCGCACGTCCTCCTGTGAGTATTCATATGCCAGTCGGAGATAGCGATTCGGAATTCGGTGACCTCATAGAGGATGCCGACCAAGAGACGAACGTGATAGACCACGTTTTGCAAGGAGAGCTCGGCGACAAGTTGAACATGGTGCTGGACACGCTATCTGAGCGCGAGGCGTTAGTCCTCTGCATGCGATTTGGCCTTCTTGATGGCGAGAAAAAGTCACTTGAGGAGATTGGCAAGAGAATTGGTTTGACTAAAGAGCGTGTACGCCAAATAGAAGCCAAGACGCTCTCGAAACTTAGGCATCCTTCTCGGTCTCATCTCCTCGTGGGCTTACGGGGCAGGGGTGTTGCATGATGCTTATGCTTGCACTTTCTAGCCTCTGTTGAGACGATAAAAATATGAATGAGCGTGGCGGTTACGACAAAGTGGTTGATTGGCGACATCGAGCCGCCTGCATCGGTGAAGACCCGGAACTATTTTTTCCGATCGGTAGCACTGGCCCCGCAATGCTGCAGACCGAAGAAGCGAAACAGGTTTGCAGGAGATGTGAGGTGCGAGAACAGTGTCTCGAATGGGCGCTTGAAAACAGGTTGGATCATGGGGTCTGGGGCGGGCTTAGCGAAGATGAGCGCCGTGCCCTGAAACGTCGAAATCAGCGAATCCGCAATATCGGCAAATCAGCGATCTGATAAGAGGTATACTGGTACCATGACAAAACGCCTGGCGATTATTGACGGTAAGTCCGTCTTCTACCGTGGTTACTACGCGATGCCGAATCTCAGCATGGGTGACGGGACACCAACTGGCGGCGTCTACGGGTTTACGGCCCTCGCGCTCGAACTGATAAAAAAGCTTAAACCCGACTACGTCTGCGTAGCGTGGGATAAACCGAAGACGAATATCAGGAGGCGCAAAGAACTCTACCCTGAGTACAAGGCAGGACGCAAACCCGCACCACCGGATTTCTACGTGCAGATCCCAATGCTTCACGAGCTGCTCGAGGCCTTTTCGTGGCCACTTTATGAGCTCGATGATTATGAGGCAGATGACATCATGGGAACGCTGGCAGTTCAAGCGGCAAAAGAGGGGATTGAGACGTGTCTGATCACGAGTGATCTCGATCTGCTGCAGTGCGTTGGACCGTTGACGCACATGTACGCGCTGAAAAAAGGCTTTAGTAACATAGAACTGTTTAACCCTGAAAGCTTTGAAGAAAAGTATGGTCTTCGGGTCGAGCAGTTCTTGGATCTCAAGGCCCTCAAAGGTGATAGCAGCGACAACATACCCGGGGTGCCCGGCGTCGGCGAAAAGACGGGCGTCCAGCTACTGCAGCAATACGAGACACTTGATGGGGTTTACGAAAATCTCTGGGAGATCAAAGATAGTACACGTCGAAAGTTAGAAAACGGCAAAGACTCAGCATATCTCAGTAAAAAAATTGCCGAGATTTGGTGCGACGCACCGCTCAAGCTCGATCTCGAGGCGATGGACGTTACCGACCTTGATCGCATCAAGCTCAAGACTTTACTCACCAAACTCGAGTTCCGAAGTTTGCTGCGCGGTCTTCCGGAAGGGATGCGTACGAGTGAAGCAGTTGCAACCGAAGTATCAAACGCTAAGCCGATCGAAGCCGCCGAACTGTTGACGACCGATCCGGATGAGATCGCAAAGGCTGAGTATGTGGTGGCCTGGCAAGATGGTGATGAGCTATTCGTATCGTATGATTCTGGCAAGGCTGGCAAACTGAAGCTAAAAGAGGCTGCAAAACTACTTGCCAGCAAACCGATGGTCGCACATCGCGCAAAAGATGTGCTCAAGGCACTGCTTCGTGCGGGCGCTACCGAACTGCCTGTCGTGCTTCATGATACCGAGCAGGCGGCATTTCTGCTCAACCCGCTACAGAAGTCGCGCGACCTTGCTGATTTGATGGGCGCTGATGCAGCGGAGCCACTGATGGCGGTAACGGCCGTTCGCGAGCTTTACCTTGAGCAACTCCTAAAGTTTGAAGAGTTGCCGCGCGTGGCAACCGTTGCGCGTGAGATTGATTTTCCGCTCATGGCAGTACTTGCGCGGATGGAAGTTCGGGGCATCAAGCTCGATACTGATTTTCTCAAAACCATGAGCGATGAACTCTCCGGACAGATCAAAGCGGTACAAAAAGACATGTATGAACTGGTTGGTCAGGAGTTCAATATCGGCTCTCCGGCGCAGCTCGCCGAGATACTGTTCGGCAAATTGCAGCTCAGTACGGTAGGGGTCAAAAAAGGCAAGACAGGGTACAGTACCGGTCAAAAGGAACTCGACAAACTCCGCGGTCAGCATCCGATCATCGAGTTGATCGAGACGTATCGAGAGCTGACAAAACTGCAGAATACGTACCTCGATGCTTTGCCGAAACTGGTTGATGAAGAGAGCCGTTTGCATACAGATTTTCGCCAAGATGTCGCGGCTACTGGCCGCCTGAGCAGTTCCGAACCAAACCTGCAAAATATCCCGGTACGCAGCGAGGTTGGTCGCAAGATTCGTGAAGCGTTCGTTCCAGAGAAGGGAAATGTGTTCGTGAGCGCTGATTACAGCCAGTTCGAGCTACGGCTCGCAGCGGTACTCGCGGGCGATCGGGCTATGATCAAGGATTTTAACAGTGATATCGACATCCATGCCAAAACAGCCAGCGATGTCTATAAGATTCCTCTTGAACAGGTGAGTAAAAACCAGCGACGGGACGCCAAGGTTATCAACTTTGGTGTGCTCTATGGGATGGGGCCGCATGCGCTCGCCCAAAACACCGGCATGAGTTTTCACGAGGCGAAAACATTTATCGATGAGTACTTTCGTTTGCGTGCACCAATCCGCAAATATATCGACGCCACCATCGCAAAGGCAAAGAACGATGAGTACGTTGAAACGTATTTCGGACGACGACGCCCGACACCCGACGCGCGTTCGAGTAACTTTGTAGTTCGAGCGGCAGCCGAGCGGGCTGCGGCGAATATGCCGATCCAGGGCACCGAGGCTGATCTGATGAAAATGGCAATGCTTGAAGTTGAGAAAAAACTCGATGGGTTGGGCGAACAGGTCTTGCAAATCCATGACTCTATCCTGGTTGAGTGTCCAAAGAAGAACGCAGACCAGGTACGCGAGTTGCTCGTCGAAACGATGGAAAATATTTACCCCGATCTCGGCATCAAGCTCAAAGTCGATGTCAGCACTGGTAAAAACTGGGGCGAGGCGTAGCCACGATTATGCATCGAGGGTGGCGTCGGTTCCGTCCTGGTCTACGAAAACAGCCTGTCCTCATTGGGCAAGAAAGCCTCTTTCGCGAGGTACGGCAACAGCTAGGTGAACTATTGAACGCTCAGATCGGTAAAGACTGGCGCAGTATCGATACCGAGTATTTGCGTCGCTTGACGCTGCGTCACGGTGAGCGACTCCGAATCAGCTCGCGTGATTCTATGACGAGGAAGCGACAGGTAGAACTCCTGGTTGGACTGCTGCTCCGTACGCCGGGGGCTGCCCGCCTACAGGCCCAGGTGGATGCGCATCCACGCGGCTATCATCATGAGCAGGCGCGTATTTATGAGCTGATTGATTTTAACGATAGCTTCGTCGAGTCCGTACTTGCGCTTGATCGATCGCAACTTTCGGGTTTTAACGAAGCACTCAGGACAGAGATGAGCTGGTTCTGCAAGCGCTTGCGCACGCCAATGTTTAGTCTGGCGCAGTTCGAGGCAATTACTCGAGGTCTCGGTCGTGAGGTCGCCGTTTACCGTGGGGCGCTGGAACAAGGGCTTGCCGCGACGATGGGATCACGCATCGAAGATGCCAAAGGCGTCGATA
>CAMPIR010000032.1 GCA_946886435.1 uncultured Candidatus Saccharibacteria bacterium
GACGAAGTCGGTATA
Source organism: uncultured Candidatus Saccharibacteria bacterium (assembly GCA_946886435.1). Next base: position 16 of record CAMPIR010000032.1, read on the forward strand.
TTCTACCGTTTTGTTTTGGCAATTTTCGAAGTTAGCATGTGACTGTTGTTCTGGTGATGATTTGAAAAAACCCATAATCTCTTTATTATAACAATATATCTAGCATATGTCAAGAGATGAGTCATTTTACCCACTATAACCATAGCTTTTTCTCTTTATCGGAAGAACTAACGTATCTGTAGTATAATCAGATGTGAATTTACTGAAAAACTAGTAAGAGGGGCTGTAACTGATCATATGAACTGGCGTACGATATTCGCATCACTAAAATCACGCGATATGCAAAAACGACTTCTCGTTGTTATGGGTATCGTGGTTGTTTACCGACTGCTCTCACAGATTCCGGTTCCGCTCGCGAAACCAACCGAGCTTCGTCAGGTACTCGAAAACGCTGTCGGCTCAACCGATCTCGGCGGTTTCCTTAACCTCCTGAGTGGCGGTGGCCTCGCCAGTCTCTCTATCGTGCTGGTGGGCCTCAGCCCGTACATCACCGCCTCTGTTGTCACGCAGCTGCTCACAAAGGCCATCCCGCGCCTCGAGGAGCTTCACAAGGATGGTGAGTCAGGTCGACGCAAGATCAACCAGTGGACGCGTATCCTGACCGTTCCGCTTGCCGTGCTGCAGTCGATCGCCTTCATCTTTATCATTCGCCAAACAGTTCTGGCAGGTAACACCGGTGTACTTTCTGAGACATCTCTCTACCAGTGGATCGTTGCCGTCACGGCGATGTCCGCTGGAGCCATCATGATGATGTGGCTTGGTGAGCTCGTCACGGAGCAGGGCGTTGGAAACGGTATCTCGCTCCTGATCTTCGCTGGTATCGTTTCCCAGCTACCGAGCCTGCTGAGCGGAGTCTGGACGTCGATCGTAACGGTTCCTGACGAAAGCTCTCGTCTAAACATCTTTGGTTGGTTTACATTGCCGGTGAACGGTCTGGCGTTCTGGGTGACGTTAGCGGTGGCGCTCGTGGCGTTGATGGTCTTATATATACTCGTCAAGATCAATGAGGCCCAGCGGGTTGTAACCGTCAACTACGCAAAACGTGTTCAGGGAAATAGTGCCTATAGTGGCGTCAAGAGCATCCTCCCAGTCAAGCTGATCACCGCTGGTGTTATCCCGGTTATCTTCGCGGTCGCATTCCTGGCGCTTCCGGCATTCATCGGTCAGATTCTCAAGTCGTCAAACAATCCGAAGTACGCTGACCTGGCTAACAACCTGATCAACTGGTTCCAGACTCCGCAGCCCGGCGCGTTCGGCTATGGCGGGCTCGATAGCTTTATCTATCCGGTTTCGTACTTCCTTCTCGTCGTTCTCTTTACCTACTTCTATACCGGTATCGTCTTTAACAGCAACGAGATCGCTGAGAACCTGCAAAAACAGGGTGGTTATATCGAAAATGTTCGCCCTGGTCTCCAGACCGAAAAGTACCTCGCTCGTACTGTTAACCGTCTGACACTGTTCGGCGCTATCGCCCTCGGTCTCATCTCGGTCATGCCGTTCATCGCTGAATACATCTTTGCGCAGATGGGTATCAACGCTGCCAACCTGGCAATAGGTGGTACAGGACTCCTGATCGTCGTCTCAGTGGCCCTCGAAACGATCCGTCAGATCAACTCACGTGCGCTTATGGTCACGTACGACCAGTACTGATGCTCGAACCGTCATATCCGGCCATCTCACGTCTTTTCACTGCGTTGCTCCTTCGCAGTAGTACCTTCTTCAGCTCGGTCCGCTACTTATAAAGAAGTCACGAGCTGTCTCGGAGCCTGACGATTCGTTGAAGCTCTGTAGCTAAGGGAAAAGCGCAGCCCGAGCGACGGATTTATTCCGCGCCCGGCGCGATGGGAAAAACCGTCGGTTTGTCCTATAATGCGAAGCATAACGTAAGCAGGATACCGATATGGCTACAGCGAAGAAAAAATCGACGGTACAGACAAACAATCCCGGCACACTCGTGCTGCAGTGGCTGACCTATGCCTTCTGGGGCTGGACGGTACTGGCACTCACCTGGTTAACGGCCATCAGCGTTGGCTACTACGTCAAGTCCGGTACGAGCACAAGCGGTGAGAGCACGGTTATCGCCTACTCACTGGCAGCAGTTATCGTTCTGTTCATCATCTCGCTCGTGTGCGACACGTTTTACAGTCGCGTCGAGCCGCTCAGGAAACATGGTGCCGCAACAGTTATCATGATCATCCACGCTGTTATCTTTGCGCTTAGCGGCATTGCAGCGCTCATCGCGGCTGTTTTTGCCGTTGTTCGGCTGCTCATCGGGGACGGTACGAACGCGTCTAACGGCGATAGTGGCGCTATGACGACTCTTATCACCGGGGCAGTTATAGCCGCTGTCTTTGGTGCGACGCTGCTGCGGGTTCTTCGTCCGTTCAAGTTTAGCCGTTCGAGCCTCGTCTACTGGTTGTTTATGGGACTAGTGACCGTCACTATCACCGGCCTTGCTATCGCAGGCCCTGCCTGGAATGCTCGCGAAACACGCGACGATCGTCTGATCGAACGCGGCCTGCCGCTGTTGAGTGAAGCGATTCGGGTTCATACTGAAAAAGCAGACGCTCTGCCTACCACGCTCGCTGACATACAGGATAAAACTACCGGTGATGCTCGGACATTGATCGAACGCGGCCTCGTTGAGTACGAGCCGGGCAAAGAGGTCGAACAAACCGCCACTGATTTACCGCTCAGTGTCGACCCGAAGTCTATCGTTCAGTCTGCTGAGCCGGTTTTCGCCTACACGCTCTGTGTGACCTACAAAGCAAAGAGTGGCTATGGCGGAACATATTACTACCCGCCGAGCCCAGATGGCGTTTCGGTATCTCCTGACACCTACCAGCACGACGTAGGACGCGTTTGTTACGACCTGCAAACTGGCTACACTGATAACGGCAAGTACTACTAAGTACGGGGTTAGGAACATTAGCATAATATTGCGCGAATCTGTCAATATTGATGCATAATTACGTTTTGGTACAATAGACTTTACTTACATCGCGCTGCGAGTCTTATTTCTTGAGGGGTTTACTGACTAGGTTTTTTCCTGTATAATTCTCTCTTGTAACTATGTCCGGAACCAAGGAAGTCATCAAACTAAACGGTAAGGTAGTGGAATCACTGCCAAATGCTCAGTTTCGTGTCGAATTGGAGAACGGTCATACGATTATCGCCCACGTATCAGGGAAGATGCGCAAACACTACATTCGTTTAGTGCCGGGAGATAAGGTCGAAGTTGAGTTGACCCCTTACGATCTTACGAAGGGCAGAATCAGCTTCCGACTGCGAGATTAAATTTAATTTGGGAGAAACACTGTGAAGGTTCGAGCCAGTGTCAAAAAAATCAGTCCCGATGACCAGTTGGTGCGCCGCAAAGGACGCCTCTACGTCATCAACAAAAAGAAGCCCAAAAATAAACAGAGGCAGGGTTAGTTTATGGCGCGAATAGCTAACGTAACCATCCCTACCGACAAGCAGGTTCAGATCAGTCTGACCTATATCTACGGCATCGGTCCAAAGTTTGCACAGAACATCTGCGCTTCAACTGGTATCGATCCTACCGCTCGCGTCAAGGACTTGACCGAGGCGGAGCTGAAAAAGCTGCGTGACGAAATCGACAGTAACTACACCGTAGAGGGCGACCTCCAGCGTGTCGTTGCCGGTAACGTCAAGCGTCTCAAAGATATCCAGGCTTACCGTGGCATCCGTCACAAAAACAACCTACCGTCTCGCGGTCAGCGTACCCGAACAAACGGACGCACCCGACGCGGCAAACGTGTCGCCGTGGGTGGATCACAACCTAAAGCAGCAACGAAGACCTAGGAATTAGATTATGGCAGAAGCAAAGACAGCATCACGCAAGAAGCAGCGCCGTTCCGTACCGACCGGTCAGCTGCATATTCAAGCAACATTTAATAACACCATCGTGACCTTTTCAGATAGCAAAGGTAACGTATTGAGTGCCTCTAGCGCCGGTGCCTGTGGTTTCCGTGGTAGCAAAAAGGGTACTGCCTACGCAGCCCAGATTGCTGCCGAGAAGGCCGCAGAAGCCGCTAAGAGCCAGTATGGCCTCAGCAAGGTTGACGTTTTCGTTAAGGGCGTCGGCCTCGGTCGCGACACCGCTATTCGTGCGATGAGCAACTTCGATATCACAGTCGAAAGCATCAAAGACGTCACCGGTGTTCCACACGGTGGTACCCGTCCACGAAAGGCAAGGAGAGGATAAGATGGCACGAGATCGATCACCAATCGTTAAACAGAGCCGTCGTGAAGGCTACGCCCTTCATCCTAAGGCTCACAAGATCATGGCTAAGAAGTCTGGTATTCCAGGTCAGCATGGTCGTTCACGCCAGGGCAAGATGAGCCTTTATGCTCAACAGCTCCGTGAAAAACAGAAAGTCCGTCGTTTGTACGGTCTTCTCGAGAAACAGTTTGCACGTCTCATGAAAGACGCAAACCGCGCCGAAGGCCAGTCAGGTGAAGTCCTGCTGCAGCTCCTCGAGCGACGTCTCGATAACGTTATCTACCGCGCTGGTTTCGCAACCTCACGCCGCGGCGCACGTCAGCTCGTGACTCACGGTCACTTTATGCTTAACGGCCGCCGTGTCGACATTCCGTCTATCCGCGTCAAGATCGGCGATGAGATCGTTGTTCGTCCAAAGAGCTCAAAGAGCGGCTACTTTGCGAACATGGAGAACATCCTCAAAGACAGCGTCCAAGGTCCTCTGAGTTGGCTCAAGGCTGACACGAAGAAACTTGCCGTAAAGATAACTGGTTTACCAAAACGCGAAGAAGCAGAAGCTGATATCACGGAACAATTAATCGTTGAGTACTACTCACGCTAAGCTTTAAAGGAGCACTAGGGTAACATACTATGGCACAAGCAATTCACAACCCAACACTCGCCGGCGTCGAAGAACACAGCAAGACAAGCGCAACGTTTGTCGTCGAACCTCTTCACACCGGTTACGGAATGACCCTCGGTAACAGCCTTCGCCGTGTACTACTTTCGAGCATCGAAGGTGCAGCTATCACTTCGTTCAAGATCGACGGCGTTAGCCACGAGTTCACAACGGTTAAAGGCGTCAAAGAAGACGTCGTAGACATCATGCTGAACCTCAAGAATGTTGGCGTTCGTTCACACTCTGACGAGCCAGTTGAGCTACGTCTCGAGAAAAAAGGCGCTGGCGTTGTCACCGCAGGCGACATCAAGACAACAGCAGATGTCGAAGTCGTGAACCCAGATGCAGTTATCTGCACGATCGATGACCCGAAAGCGTCTGTTTTGATCGACATCGTCGTCGAATCAGGCCGTGGTTACCGAACGATCGAAGAGTCAGGCAGCAAGCGCGCACACAGCGACATGATTGCACTCGATGCGTTCTTTAGCCCAGTCAAGCGCGTACGCTACAAAGTTGAGAGCACCCGTGTCGGCCAGAACACCGACCTCGACAAGCTTCTCCTCACCGTAGACACCGACGGTTCACTGAGCCCTCAGGACGCTTTCGAAGAAGCAGCCGCGATCCTTATCAACCAGTACACCGCACTCGCTGGTAGTACTCGCGTTGAAGCAGCCCCAACCATCGGTGTAGAAACCGCAGATGCTGGCGCTGAACTGAACACACCTATCGAAGACCTCAACCTGACTGCTCGCACGACGAACGCTCTGATCAACAACGACATCCGTACGATCAACGACCTCGTTACACTTTCAGAGACTGACCTGCGCGAACTCAAGGGCTTCGGCTCAAAAGCTCTCGACGAAGTCAAAGACAAGCTGGCGGAGATGGAGTTTTAGTTTATGCACAGACACGGATATCAAGGACGCAAGTTCCGTCGCGAGCGCGATCAGCGCCGAGCCCTCATCAAGGGTCTTGCGACGAGTCTTGTAGAGCACGGTGCGATCGAAACGACGATCGAAAAAGCGAAAGACCTTCGCCCGTACGTAGAAGTCCTCATCACCAAAGCCAAGAAAGGCGATCTGCATAACCGTCGCCAGGTCATCGCTGGCCTGAGCACGCTCGACGCAGCCTACAAGCTCGTCGATGAGATCGCTCCACAGCTGAGTGCCCGCACGAGTGGTTACCTCCGTATCAAGCGCACCCGCGCACGAGTCGGTGATAACGCACAGCTCGCACGTATCAGCTTTGTCGACGAACTAAAGGAAACACCTGTGGCAGCAGCACCGGCCGAAAAACCAGCTGCAAAACCAGCCGCAAAGCCTGCAGCAAAGAAACCTGTTGCTAAAGCAGCCGCTAAGAAAGGAGACAACTAGATGAAAACGTATAGCCAAAAAGCATCAGAAGTCTCCCACAAGTGGGTACTTGTTGACGCATCAGAAGCACCTCTCGGTCGTGTAGCGACTGTTATCGCAACTCGTCTAACGGGTAAGTACAAGCCAACCTACACGCCATCTATGGACGACGGAGACTATGTCGTTGTTATCAACGCCGACAAACTCATCCTGACTGGTAACAAGGCCGAGTCAAAGGTTTACTACCGTCACTCTGGCTTTCCAGGCGGTATCAAAGAGCGCTCTATCCGTGAAGTAAAAGAACTTGATGCAGGTGCAGCCATCGTTGCAGCGGTCAAGGGTATGCTTCCACGAAACAAGCAGCTCGCAGATCGCCTGACTCGTCTCCGTGTATTTACCGGTGAGACTCACGGCCACACGGCTCAGCAACCAGAACAGATCAAGGTAGGTAAATAATGGCTAAGAACGAATATTTTTACGGCCTCGGACGTCGCAAAGCCGCAACGGCACGCGCACGTTTGACCGGTGGCAAGGGTGTCATCACCATCAACGGCAAGGCAGCAGCTGAGTATTTCTCAGGCAATACAACGCTTCTTGCTGAGTTGACTGATCCGCTCGCAACTATCGGCAAGCAAAAAGAGCTCGATGTTAGCCTCGTTATCAGCGGCGGCGGTCCAGCTGGCCAAGTCGACGCAGCAAAACTTGCGATCAGCAAGAGCATCAGCGTTATGAACGAAGAGCTCGGCAAGGTTCTCCGTAAGGCTGGCCTCATGAAGCGCGACCCACGCGAAAAAGAGCGCAAGAAGTACGGTCTCCGTAGTGCTCGTAAACGCGAACAGTTCTCAAAGCGTTAATACGCTTCGAACATCGAAAAAGACCCGCCCTGGGTCTTTTTCTTTTGGCTGCAAGACCCATGCTTATGCTTGAGTTGGCTCCGCCTCCGTGATTAGATAGCTCAAATGAGCGAAACACGTCCACGCATAACCGGTACCGAGATGGAGTGGCCAGTCATGGTCAAAAATCACCGTGAGAAATTCTTTTCGCAGGCTACGCGTTCTCAGATTGATGCCGTATACGATCGTCTCGATCCGGGTATCAAACGCGTCAACACCATGCTTACGAATGGTGCGAGACTGTATACGGATGTCGGTGAACATCCGGAGTACGCAACTCCCGAAGATACATCGCTATGGGGCACGGTCGCCAACGAGATTGCTGGTGAAAATATATTTTACGATGCGCTATCGGCAGCTCGTGATGATGGCATAGTAGATGATTTTATCCTGAACAAACGTGTTATTGATGACGAGCTAAATACTTGGGGTTATCACATAAATCTCTCGTTTCTCCGTGACGAGCGAATTGGACTGGAGCACAACATCTATCCGCTTGCACCACACCTAGCTACGGTAGCGATCTATGCCGGCGCTGGAAATATAGTCAGACGCGGTCACAGCGCGGTCTATACGACTGCGCAAAAGACACTGAACCTCAACACCGACATGAGTACTATGAGCCACCAGGCGGATCAGCCACTGATGAGCCTGCGTGATGAATCGCATGCATCGGGTGATGTACTGGGTCGAGCGCACATCACGAGTATGGATGCGAATATCTCGCCATGGGCAACGTGGATGAAGCTCGGAACGACATCGTTGATTCTAAAGATGATTGAGACGGGGTATTGGGGTCAAAAGCCGATAGATCTCGGCCATAACCTATTCAGGCTCGCGAAACAGGTAGCACATGATACGAGTGTCAGCGAGCCGCTAACACTCAGCAACGGAAAAAAGATCAAAGCACTCGATATCCAAGGCGAGTTACTTATGCACGTACAAAAGATGTCGCATACCGAAGGCGTGACGGGCGAAGAGAAACAGGTTATGGCTGAATGGGAACGCGCACTCAATGATCTTGCGATCGATCCTGATAAGTTAGTTGATCGAGCAG
>CAMPIR010000033.1 GCA_946886435.1 uncultured Candidatus Saccharibacteria bacterium
TTGCAGTAGTTGATGTCTTGGGTCTTAAAAACCCAATGACTATCTAGTTTGCGAGTTTACATAGTTAATACATATGTGAAATGTCGCAAAACTTATCTTGGCTAAATTGTTAAACGACGCCTCACATGTGCCGGGAATTTATAGTGAGTAGTATCAGCAGGGGAAATAATCGAACTGTTCCACTCCTGACTTGTTCACGTCCCACCTCACTGAGGATGTTTACATATTATCACAAAATGCTTGTTATGTCAATACATTTTGCCATAATTATGCATTTACCACAAGCTTTATGACAAGAGATACGGGGTATACTAGTATTTATGACTGATGCGCTATCAAAAAAGCTCAAAACGCTCCCTAGTGAGCCTGGGGTGTATTTTCATAAGTCGAGTGCGGGTGAAATCATCTATGTAGGCAAGGCCGCAAGCCTCCGTAACAGAGTGAGACAGTACTTTCAGAAATCACGACTCCGAGATGCGAAGACAGATGCGTTAGTCGCCGAAATCACCGATACGGATTGGATCACCGTCGAAACCGAGCTCGATGCGCTATTTCTCGAGTCAGAGATGATAAAACGCTATAAACCGCGCTATAACGTACTGCTTCGCGACGACAAGAGCCAGCAGTATGTCCGTATCCCTATGAATGATGCCTATCCGAGCGTTACGTTTACTAGGGGGCCTCAAGATGACGGAGCGACGTATTTTGGTCCGTATTACAACGGCTGGGCGGTAAAGAAGGCGCTGCGCTATCTACGGCGCGTTTTTCCCTATAGTACACACGAAATCATGCCAAAACGGCTCTGTTTGCAGTACCATATCGGCCTTTGTCCAGGGGTAGAGGCGCAAAAGATTAGCTCCGGGGATTACAAGGAAATCCTCAAAAAACTCCTTCGCTATCTACGCGGTGAGCGCAAAGCGCTGATGAAAGAGATTGAGCGAGATATGAAGGCGGCGGCAAAAAACCACCAGTTTGAAGAGGCGGCTCGGCTCCGTAATCGGTTACGAGACCTCAAAGAGCTTCAGCGACAGATCGTATTTGGTGATCGAGAATTTATGGATCTCAGTAAAGACCAGGGGCTGGCGGGGCTGAAGACACTCCTAGGTTTGCCGGATGTGCCGCGTCGGATCGAGGGCTACGACATCTCTCATATGAGCGGCACGAACAATGTTGCCAGCATGGTGGTGGCGACAAACGGCCTGGCCGACAAGAGTCAGTACCGCAAGTTTAAGATGCAGTTGCCCGGGAATGATGACTTTGGTCATATGCGCGAAACGATGCGCCGAAGGTTTGGCTCAAAGCACGATGATTGGCCGAAACCCGATCTAATACTGATCGATGGCGGTAAGGGGCAGCTTAGCGCGGCGATGGGCGTCGTCCGGGAGATGGGGCTCGATATCCCTATGATTGGCCTAGCCAAGCGAGAGGAAGAGATCGTCGTTCATACGGTGCTCTCGAAAGTAAATCTCGATATCTCAGGTATTTCGGCCTGGACGCGCGAAAAAAGTCCCTTCGATGAAGCCGCAGTGATGCCGATGGGGGGAAAGTCACTCGAGGACAAGTACATAAAACTCTATACGCGTGATGGTTACCGGGCGGGAATGGCCGACGCGGGTAACGAATATGTGCTCGTAAAGCTACCCAAAACGAACCACATTATCAAACTGTTACAGCGTCTTCGCGACGAATCTCATCGTTTTGCCGTCAGCTATCACAGTACCCTCAAGCGCAAAGGCGCAACAAAAAGCATTCTCGATGATATACCTGGTGTTGGGCCAGCCACGCGAAGAAAGCTGGTTGCAAGTTTTGGCAGTGGACGAGGGGTTAAAGAGGCGTCATTGGCGCAGATCAGCGCGGTGTTGGGAGACAGAAAAGCTACTACCGTATATAACTGGCTTAACCCGAGCGATACAAAGGCGTTAGACTAAAGAATATATGGATACTACGTTTTTCACGGCAAATAGGCAGGCACTGCTTGATCGCTTAAAAAAAGGGGCGCTCGTTGTTATCACTGGTTACGGCGAGATGCAGCGCACCTATGATAGCGCTGCCCGTTTTGAACAGGAGGCGAACTTTTGGTATCTAACTGGGGTGGACTCACCGGACTGGTGGTTAGTGCTTGATGGTACGCACGGTACGGAGTGGTTAGTTGAGCCGGATATGAGTGAAACGCAGCGTATTTTTGATGGTGGCGTGAGCGCCGAACAGGTTAGGGCTGCGAGTGGCATAAAAACAGTGCTTACTCGAGACGAAGCCTTGCGACGCCTACGCGCGCTGACGAAGCATCACAGTATGGTTTACACGACCGAACAACCGACGGGGCTCCGTGAGCATGCTCATTTCCAGCTCAACCACGCCCAGTCCGAACTCAAAAAGACGTTGGAGCGAATATTCCAGAACGTACAGGTTTGTAATCGCGAGCTGGCTGTCCTGCGCACCATAAAACAGCCGTCCGAGATCGCAGCTATAGAAAAAGCGATCAAGATAACTGCCGTCGCACTTGATCGCATGAAAGACACGCTCTTTACCGCGAAGTACGAATACGAGCTGCAGGCAACGCTAGATTATGAGATTCGTCGTCAAGGCGCCTGGGGTCACGCGTATGACCCGATTGTCGCAAGTGGTCAGAATGCCTGCACGCTTCACTACAACCGTAATGACCAAAAGATAGCAAAAAAGAATCTCGTGCTTCTTGACGTTGGCGCTCGCGTCGATGGGTACGCGGCAGATATCAGCCGAACGTACGCACTTTCGCAGCCTACGAAACGCCAACAGGCTGTTCATGATGCGGTTCGTGAGGCGCAGGAGCGGATCATCGCACTGCTTGAGCCGGGCCTGATGTTTACAAAGTACGAAGAGCACGTAGAGATGATCATGAAATCAGCTCTGGAGAGCTTGGGGTTGTCGACCGATAGGTATCGCGAATATTTTCCGCATGCAATCGGACATGGTCTGGGCATCGACGTGCACGATACGCTGGCTGGATACGATACGCTGCAGCCCGGTATGGTACTGACGGTAGAGCCAGGAATATATATACCCGACGAGTCGATCGGCGTACGCATCGAGGACGATATCCTTATCACCGATAGCGGCCATCGAAATCTCTCGCGCAGTATCTCGACGAGCATCGTCTAGATAAGGTATACTAACGAGGATATGCGAAAACAATTTGCGGTCTTTTTGTTACGTTGGCTGCTGAACTCATTCGGATTATGGATTGCGAGTCGACTGCTTGGAAGTGGCTTTGACGATACAGATGCCACTAATACGACATTTCTGTTGGCCGGACTTGTGCTGTCGCTCGCTAATTCGCTGCTGAAGCCGATCGTGATAGTTCTGTCGTTGCCGGCGATACTAATAACTCTCGGATTGTTCATGCTCGTCGTCAACGGTCTGATGGTTTACATCGCTCTCAACCTCGTACCTAACCTGCAGATCAGTTTTGTTTCGGCGATTATCACCGGTGTAATCATTAGCTTGATTAACTACGTCATAAGTGGATTTTTGGAAATCAATAACAATAAGAGGGAGATCGCAGTATGACGATTACCGGAATACTACAACTCGTAACGATAGTTTCATCTATATTGATGATTATCTGCATCCTATTGCAGGCACGTGGCGCCAGCCTCGGTGCGGGTTTTGGAAGCTCTGGTGAATTGTTTACAACCCGACGCGGCCTCGACAAAAGTCTTTTCGAAGTCACGATCGTACTTGCAGTTGTTTTTGTTCTGTCTATATTGACGAACTTGGTGCTCGTTAACGTTATCGCCTAACCTACGGTGGAAAAATAATTCATGCCTGAAGACCCGAGCGCGTCCCAGTGGAAAAAGTTCGTCCGCATAAAGCGGCCGACAGTAAAACACGTTCGTGTTCGAGCTCGTAAGATCGAGGGTGCGACAACACGACACGCACATAGATTTATTATCTCTCGTTGGGCGAATCTCCGAGACGTGCGGCGTCATGCGCTCGGCTGGCTTGTCCTGGCCGGACTGCTGGTTGTAGCTACAGGCCTGCAGCTGTTCTGGATCCAGGATGCCTATTCTTCTCGCCAAGCCGTGTCCGGAGGAACCTATGCCGAAGGTGTGATCGGTCGGATCGACACGGTTAATCCGATTTATGCGAGTACGCAGTCAGAGCGTTCAGCAAGCTACCTGATATTTTCAAGTCTGTTTCGCTACGATGGCTCTAACCATCTGGAGGGTGATCTCGGGCTGACATGGAAACAAGCCGACGAAGGTAAGACGTACACGGTCCAGATGCGCAAGGACGCAAAATGGCACGACGGCAAGCCGGTTACTGCCCATGATGTCGAGTTTACTTTGCGACTGATTAAAAACCCGCAAACCCGCTCGTACCTCCGCGGCACATGGCAGAATGTTCAGGTCCGAGCCACCAGCGCGTATGAGTTAGAGTTTAAGCTTCCGAGCCCGTATGCACCGTTTCCGCACGCACTGACATTCGGCGTACTGCCAAAACATATTCTCGAAACTGTTTCACCCGTGCGTTTGCGTGAACACCCTTTCAATCGTGAACCGCTCGGTAGCGGACCGTTCAGGTTCCGCAGTATCCAGATTATCAACCCTGACGCTGACCGCGTCGTACTCCAGGTGGAAAAAAATGAGGAATATTACCGAGGCCAGACGAAACTTGACCGTTTCCAGCTCCACACTTACGAAGACCACGATGCACTCCGTCAAGGATTTTTGAGCCGAGAGATCAATGCCGCCAACGAGCTGACCAGTGCCGATATCCGTACGATCAAAGAGCATGCTCCTTCAACGGTCATCAATGATGCGCCTATATATGACGGGGTATATGCCTTTCTGAAGACGGATAGCCCGATGCTCACCGACGTCGCGGTCCGCCGGTCCCTCGTCAAAGCGACCAACCGATCAGCGCTACGTAAAGTCGTAGACGGGTACGCTTCTCCCCTCGAAGGTCCGTTGATAGCACAACAGGTAAACGGTATCGAGGAACTTAAACAACCTGCATTTGATGCCGCGGCAGCGAGAAGTGATCTCGAAAAAGCAGGATGGGTTCTAAAAAATGGTGTTCGTGAAAAAGACGGTACCCCGCTTGTGCTGAATGTTGTGGCACCACGTCTCGGTGACTTTCCGGATCTGCTCGGCGAACTGGCTAAGCAGTGGCGCTCGATAGGCGTCGACGTGAAAACCCAAGTGGTTGATACCGATACTTTTGAGCAGAACATTATCAAACCGCGGGCGTACGATGTGCTCGTGTCTGAGATCGCCCTCGGCGTCGATCCGGATGTTTTTGCCTACTGGCATTCATCGCAGGCGAGCGTGTTTGGACTCAACCTGTCGGACTATCGGTCAGGCATTGCCGATGATGCACTGCTCAGTGCTAGGAGCCGCAGTGAACCCGAACTCCGTCAAGCAAAATACCTAGGCTTTGTTTCTCAGTGGCATGAAGACGCACCAGCCGTTGCCCTGTTCCAGCCGCACCTTCGCTATGTCTCTACTGATAACACGCATGCTATCGACCCGTCGTCACCGGTAGTTGATACGCTCAACAGATACCATCGCTTGAGCCAATGGACTGTTTCGATCGACAACCAGTTCAAAACCCCTTGAGTTGGAGGGCTTTTTCGCGTACAATACCTCGGTACTGTTTACCGGAAAACTCATGCGCGAGTGGCGGAATTGGTAGACGCGCTAGCTTGAGGGGCTAGTGATCATTGCGATCGTGGAGGTTCAAGTCCTCTCTCGCGCACCAAAGAAAAGAGAGATCGGATGATCTCTCTTTTCTTTGACATGCGGTAGAAAAACCCAAACCTCACGTACCGCCAAGTCCTCTCTCTGCTGAATATTTCCCCTTTACGCCTACGGAGTTATTGTGCTCATGGTATGATGTATGCAAAGGGAAAAAACCTACCACAATGAACAAAGTCGCAACATATCTACAGAGCCATCTTTCCGGTGAAGTGCTGGTCAGTGAAAAGGTTAGGGAGCACTTCTCAACCGATGCAAGCATCCTAACGATCAAGCCTAGTATTGTCGTTTACCCGCGCACGACGAACGATATACGTAAGGTCGCACGGTTCTCATGGCAGTTAGCCGAGCGAGGGCACGTGCTGCCGATAACCGCACGTGGCAACGGCACCGATCTGACGGGGGCGGCGATAGGTAAGGGCGTTATCCTGTCTATGCCGGCACATCTGAACAAGATACTTGAGCTCGATACGAAGCAAAAACTAGTCCGCGTTCAGCCGGGCGTGAACTTTAAGTCACTACAGGAAACTCTTAAAACACATGGCTTGTTCCTGCCGCCTGCGCCCGAGTCCTACGAGTACTCGACTATCGGTGGTGCTCTCGCCAACAATGCTTCAAATATACGCGCACACAAGTACGGAGATATCAGTAACTGGGTGGACAGACTCGAAGTAGTGCTAGCGAACGGTGAGGTTATACAGACTGGACTGATCAGCAAAAAAGAGTTCAATAAAAAGCTCGGCCTCCCAACACTCGAAGGTGAAATTTATCGAGCCGTGAACGCTATATTGAGTGACGGGAGCGATAGTCTTGATGGCTATCAAAAGAGCATTCAGGTGGCGTTTGATAATACTGGTTTTGCATTTAGCAGCTTGCGAAAGAAAAATGGTGACATCGACCTGACCCAACTCTTCATCGGATCGCAAGGTACGCTCGGCGTCATCGCAGAGGCAATACTGCGAGTTACGTCGTTTACGCCAACCTCTTCACTTACTGTTGCGGCGTTTGCTAGTGTCGACGAGGCGCTCGAAGTTGCAGGTAAACTGAGCAAGTTTAAACCTGGCGTACTCGATATCGTCGATGGCGAATTGCTGGAGTTTGTGCGAAAGCATAACAACATCGAGTTGCCGGATGCACTGAAGGTGGACGGAAAGACTCCTGAGGCGCTTCTTTTCGTAGAAGTTGATAATGTTCCGCCGCGTACAGCCCAGAAGGTTACGAAGCAGATCACGAAAGTGATTGCTGGGTTTACTGACCGGTTCGCTAGCTCTAACGATCTGGATGAACAAGAAAAGCTCTGGTCATTCCGTTACAGCACCTCGGCATTTATGACGTTTGATACCGGCGGAAAAGCAGCCCTGCCCATGATTCAGGCCGTTGCCGTGCCAGCAGCCGCCCTTCATCAGTTCGTGATGGATGCAAAAGCACTTTGTAAAAAACATCATGCTGACGTTGCTATTGCTGCGCATGTACTCTCGGGCAATGTTACAGCACTACCTTTGTTTGATCTTAGTAAGTTAGGCGATCGTCAAAGAGTCTTCAAACTCATGGATGAGTACTTGCGTCTCGCCATAAAACTGGGCGGTAGTATCGCGGCTGCGAGTAGCGAGGGTAGGCTAAGAGCCCCGTACGCTAAGTTACAACTTGGTAGTGAGTGCGCAAATCTGGTCGAACAGCTTAAAGCAGCTGCAGATCCACACGGTACGATGAATCCGGGAGTAAAGACTGGTGTCACACCGAAAGAGCTCGTTGAGCTGCTCAGAAAAGACTATTCAAGCGATCCTTTACTCGGATATTTACCGCGTCTTTAGCCTTGTCAGGCTCCCTCACCTCAGGTATAGTTGTGCATGTTGCCTTTTCGAGTACCTTCCATAACAATATATGCGCGAGTGGCGCTCGAAATCGATAAACGTAGACGCCTAGCGCGTTGAGTCTTCGATCGACAGACTTTGCTCTGCGAGTACCTTCCATAACAATATATGCGCGAGTGGCGGAATTGGTAGACGCGCTAGCTTCAGGTGCTAGTGTCCTTACGGACGTGGAGGTTCAAGTCCTCTCTCGCGCACCACGATTGAGATACATAGGGTAATCCTGTAAAATCAATCAAGACCCGGGCGCTTAGCTCAGTTGGCTAGAGCACCTCGTTTACACCGAGGGGGTCGGGGG
>CAMPIR010000034.1 GCA_946886435.1 uncultured Candidatus Saccharibacteria bacterium
GGCACGGGTGAAACATTGCCGAGCACGGAACGAACGATCACGAACGCCAACGCCGTCCTCAACGGAACCAACTACAACACGATCACATGGGCGTCAGTCCCTGGCGCAGTTCAGTACAAGGTTTACCGAACAACTTCCGCTGGCACACCGGCAAGCACCGGACTCATCGGCACAATTACGGGTGGTACGACACTCAGCTTTAACGACACTGGTATTGCTGGTACGACTGTGGCGCCAACCAACAACTCAACCGGTGGCGCAACATTTGCAAGTACCCTCAAGGCGAACACGGCGAGCGGCTTTACCGGTAACCTCCTCGATCTCCAGGTAAATGGAAGCAGCAAGTTTAGTGTTACCGAGGCGGGAAACACTAGCGTCGGCGGCACGCTAACCGTGACAAACGGGGCAACCTTTAACGGAACAATGACCGTCGCGGGAGCGGTGACGTTGAATAGCACTTTGACTGTCAGTGGAGCGACGACCGTTGCTAGCATTACGGTCAACGGCCATATCGTAAGCGGCGGTAGTGCACCGACAACAACTCTAGGCCCTGCCGGCTGTGATAACACCATACTGAATATTGCGGGAAATGATACGGCTGGAAAGATTTACTTCGCCGTCACCAGCTTCGCTAGCTGTACGGTTAGCGGCCAGATGGCTCGTATCACTTTTGCCAGTCCTTTCGGCGACTCTCCGGTCGTTGCGATCACCCCGGCCAACGCAAACGCTGCAGATTTGAACGCCTATGTTGACAACGCCAATGTACTTACCACGTATTTCGATATCAACACCACCCAGGTGCTTGTCCCAGGCGAAACCTATATATGGCACTACCACGTCATCGAATAATCGTGATTACCCCTAATCGTGATACCGATATTGTGTTAAAATCATAACCAATATGATGAGTCGCAGCGTGGGGTATAGGGGCATAGCGGGTGCTATCGTGGCGACGGTGGTCGTTGCTCTTTATGCGCCAGTTCTGCTGGCAGCTGCTGCGATCTCTCAGGGTTATGTGACAGAGGAAGCCCTTGCAGCTGGCGTACTCGTGAGCAGGGGCGCGGATGGCGACTCTGTTCGCGCGGCGTCGCCAGATAACGCTAAAAACATGGTTGGTGTCGCAAGTTCCCAGGCGTTGCTCGAGATTTCAGGCGGTAGGCAAGAAGTTCAGGTGGCAACGAGTGGCACAGTAAATACATTCGTTAGCACGCTGAACGGAGAAGTCGAGGCCGGTGATCATATCGCCCCTTCGCCGGTTGCTGGTGTCGGCATGCGCGCTACCGATAGCGGCTACGTTGTTGGCGTCGTAGCGGCAGGCTTTGATAAGGCGCGTAATGTCACAGAAAAAGAAATCATCGACAAAGAAGGCAAAGCGACTACGATAAAAATTGGGCTGCTGCCGGTCCAGATCAACGTCGCATACTACGAAAAGACAGATACCTCGCTGCTGCCAGAGTTTATTGCTAATCTGGCCCGGGAGATCGCTGGTCGTGAGGTTTCCGCGGTACGGGTGATCGCGGCTGGAGTGATACTGGCAATCGGGCTGAGCGTGGCCGTGGGGCTCGTTTCGTCGTCGGTACGCTCGAGCATTATCTCTATCGGCCGTAACCCATTGGCGGCGAAAGCAGTGCACAGGGGTATGTTCGAGGCAAGTGGCCTGGCGATCGGTATTTTACTGGTCGTGCTTATTGGGGTATATTTAGTGTTAGTAATATAGGGGGAAAAGGGTGGAATTATCTCAGGTTCTGACGGTTGCTGGCCTTGTGCTTGTAACTATGATCGCTGTCGGCGCACTGCTCTGGGCTTTGTATCTGGACAATAAGGTGCGCAGTAGTCCGTCTCCTAAGCACTATGATGTGCATATCGAACCGGTGAAAGTCTTCTCAGATGAGGACATCGCTCAGGTTGGAGATGACGCGAGGGAAGGCCTCAAGAGGGCGATCGAGCATTCGTCGGACATGTTACGCGCTTCGATGGAGGCAACGATTAGCGGTCTGAACGTAAAAACAGAAGAAATGGTAACCACAGCTCTTGCCCAAGAGTTTGAGAAATATCAGGTCAGCTTTGCGGCGCTCCGTGAAGAAACTATCAAAGATTTCACGAAGCTTCAGAAAGAACTTGATGATGATCGGGTAAGGCTAACCGAAGAGCTCGAATCACTAGTTGCCAAGGACCGTGAGGCGCGCATGGATGCCTTTAACACAAGGCTTGGTGATGTGGTGTCGAGCTATATTGTCGAAACGTTGGATAAAGGTATCGATCTCGGGGCGCAATCGTCGTATATCATGCGGACGCTTGAGGCGCACAAAGAAGATATGAAGAAGGACGTGCTCTCATGAGCCTAAAACTGCCCGCTGACGTGTATTCACCAGATCAACTTGGCATTGCGCTCTGGGAGCTTTCTGGTTTGATCGCAAAGCTTCAGGACGCTGCAGTTCGGGGAGCTGTCGTCAAGGAGGGCGCACAGCAACAAGATGTTCACGTCTCGAATTTTCTGCTCAGTATTCTCCATTCGGCAGGAATTTCACCGGCTGACCGTCCGGCGCTCGAACAGCTTCAGGCGAACCTACAGCAGGTCAGGGATCAGGCGCCCGTAGCCCATATGGTTTTGCCGGCATTGCCAAACCAAACCCTCAAACGGCAGCTTGTTGAATGGTTCCGCGCACAGATTCACCAGCAAATGATGATGACCTTTGCGGTTCGCAGCGACATCGGCGGCGGTTTCATAATGCGAATCGGATCTCGGCAGTATGACTATACGTTCCGGACCCAGTTGCTCGCAAACAAACAACGGATAGCGGAGATTTTTGATAGTGTACGAAAGTAACGCATTTGAACAGCTCGTCGCTGCCGGTAACTCTACCGGTGAGGTTGTTGCTGCCGAACGCTTTTTGGTCAAGGTCAAGGGGCTAGATGGTACACCCATCGGCGCGCTTGTCATGTTCCAGTCCGGCCAGCGAGGTGTCGTCCGCGAGGTACAAACCGGAGTTGTGTTGGTTCTGAGTCTCGATAAAGAGAGCACGCCTGTCGGTTCACTCGTAGTGTTAGAGGAATTGGCACTGACGACAGCGGTCGGAGAAGCGCTTATTGGCCGCGTCATTACGCCGCTCGGCCGGCCGCTTGACGGTAAAGAGGCAGTTACGCTAGCCGATACGCGCGATGTTTTCTCGACGGCACCTGGTATTCTCGAGCGCAGCTTGCTCAAAGACCAGCTTTATTCAGGTGTTTCGATGGTCGACATGCTGTTTCCGATTGTGCTCGGTCAGAGGATTGCGATAATGGGGGACACCAAGACCGGCAAATCAACATTTTTGATGCAACTGGGGGTTAACCAAAAAGGCAGCGATACGGTTGTGGTTTATGTCCTTATCGGCAAGCGGCGAGTCGAAGTTGATCAGCTCATCACGATGCTCACCACATCAGGCGCGATAGAGAATAGTATCGTGATTGTCGCCAATGTCTTCGACTCACTTGCGCAGTCATATATTGCTCCGTACGTTGGCTGTGCTATCGCAGAATACCTCTGGCAGACAGTGGGCCGAGATGTTGTTATCGTCTACGATGACCTGAGCGCCCACGCAAAGATCTACCGAGAAGTTTCGTTGCTCGCAAAAGTAAACCCAGGGCGTGAGTCATACCCAGGGGACATGTTCTTTGCGCATTCATCGCTACTCGAGCGTGCCGGAAAACTTGTCAGCAACGGCAAGACGTTGACGGCACTCCCGGTTGTCTTGACTCCGAGTGACGACATCACAGCATATTTGCCAACTAGTATTATGTCGATCACCGACGGTCAGATCATCTTTGATCTCGCGACATTTCGCCAGAATATCCGTCCAGCCGTAAATACCGGGCTATCTGTCTCGCGTGTCGGTGGCCGCGCGCAGTCCGCGTCACAGCAGCAGCTCTCGGGTGCGCTCATGAAACTACTTGCCGAGCACAAACAGGCGCAAGAGTTCGCCCATTTCGGCAGCGACTTATCGGCAGAGGCAAGACGCATTCTCGAGCTGGGCCGACAGATCCACGAAGCACTTCGCCAGTCGCCAGGTGATCTCTATTCTATTGTTGAACAACAGCTAGTGCTCCGGGCTATCGTGGTGGGCGGTGGCGCTGCCCAGTTGGACGTCATAGCACTCAAGAACCAGGCGCGAGAAGCGGCACCGTCCGTCCAGACGGAGGAAGATATTGAACGGATTGCGAACGAATTGCTCGCCCGAGTGGCGACCGGAGGCGGGGTATGAAGCGGGCTATAGTCATCCAACAGGATCTCAACCAGATTCACACCGTCGAAGACCTCACAACTGTTTTCGAGAGCATTGCGAGCATCAAGATCGCAAAGATCCGCAACCGGGTTGTCGTTGGTAAAGAGTTTTTCGCTGAGCTGTGGCAAACATATCGTAGCTTAC
This sequence comes from uncultured Candidatus Saccharibacteria bacterium, assembly GCA_946886435.1. Next base: position 4,407 of record CAMPIR010000034.1, read on the forward strand.
GGGTAGATCCAAAGGAGCGGCTGAGCCATCGCAGTGAGTTAAAGAACTCTCGAACGGCGCTCTTGGTGGTAACGACAGAGGGCCGTCTGAGCGGTGAGGTTGGTAACAAGGTTATCGATGAGGTTATTACTGCCTACCAGGGGATGCAGGACGCCGATATCATCGTACTCGGTGCCTATGGCGAATCTCGTCTGCTTCAGCACGGCGTGCCAGTAAAACAGATGTACCATTTGCCGGACGGTGAAGCCGATTTCGACGCCGTTGAAGTTGTCTCCGTTATCGAGCCGTACGAACATGTAACGATTTTTTACCAAACCTACGAATCGCTTCGTATCCAACGTGTGGCAAAGATTGAGTTAGTCACAGCGATGAACAATCTCAGCGAAGCAGCTGATTCTGATACAGAGCCCAACGAAGTGGTTAGTAGCCATGAGTTTATATTTGAACCGAATATCAATGAGATCGCCGACTATCTGGAGTCCTTGATGATAGATGTGACGATCAGCCAGGTGTTAATGGAGTCGAGACTGGCTCAGTTCGCTGGTCGTTTTAACGCGATGAACGCGGCTAAACATAGGGCAAAAGACATGAGAACAGAGTATGATCGCCTCTACCACCGTGCAAAACGGGCGGAGGGCGACGAACGGCTCAAGGAGATTATCAACGTTGTGAAAGGACAGGTGGTATGAGTGGGGTAATCGGACAGGTAACATCTATCCGAGGTTTAGTGTGTGAGGTCACCTTGGTCGGTCAGCGTCCGGATCCAAAGCAGCTGCTAACCTTGGCGAACGACGATAGCGTATTTCTCGAGGTTATTGACTATCCCAACACCTATACGTTGCGTTGTCTCAACGTCACCGGGAGCACTGCAGTTCGAAAGGGTTCAGCCGTCGTACCAACGGGACGTACAATAACAGTTCCAGAAGGCCGCGGTGTGCTGGGGCGTGTACTCAACGCTCTCGGTGAGCCAATAGATGGAGGCGGCCCCATAGAGGGCAACCGTAGGAGCATTTACCACCAGGATGAAAATATCGATATCAGCGTTGCGGAACCCGACTTGCTTGAGACGGGTATCAAGGTCATCGACTTTTTCGCGCCGTTCGTGAAAGGGCGCAAGATCGGTATCATCGGTGGTGCTGGTGTCGGAAAGACAGTGCTTACGATGGAGCTGATCCATAATATAGCGCGCGATGACACTAAACTTGCGATGTTCGTCGGCATCGGTGAGCGCATCAGGGAAGGGCACGAGCTGCATGAGACGCTAAGAGAGCGTGGAATCCTCGACCGAACCGTAATGCTCATGGGGCAGATGCACGAGACGTCAGCGATGCGTTCAACCGTCGGTATCGCTGCAGCAGCGATAGCAGAGTACTTCCGCGACGAAGAAAAACGCGACATATTATTCTTCGTTGACAATATTTATCGCTACATCCAGGCATCAAATGAGCTCGCGACCACTACCGGCTCGCTTCCGAGCGAAGGTGGCTATCAGGCAACGATGTTCTCTGACCTCAGACGACTCCAGGATCGGCTATCATCTAATCAGAATGGCTCGATAACCTCAGTCCAGGCGATTTATATCCCGGCGGATGACCTTAGTGACCCAGCAGTTCAGGAGATTGCCGGACAGCTCGACTCTACTGTCGTTCTCTCACGTTCTGTTGCTGAGAGCGGCGTTCGTCCAGCGGTTGATCTTATCCGTACGGCGTCTTCGCTGCTTTCACCTGAGGTCGTCGGCGATAGGCACTACCAGCTAGCGACCCAAGTCCAGTCGATTATGCAGAAATACGACAGTCTCAAGAACATCATTGCCATCATCGGTAAGAGTGAGCTTTCGCCTGACGAGCGGCGCGATTATGACAGGGCGCAAAAGTTCATCGATTTCTTCTCCCAGTCGTTTCATGTTGCCGAAGACTTGAACGGTAAAAAAGGAGAGTACTTTACTCGCGAGGAGACGCTCCAGGGCATCGAGGAAATCCTGCTTTCATGAGTGAGTCAGTAAAAAAAGACGCCGAAAAACTGACGGTTCGGATATTGTCGCCGGCCGGCAAGCTCTATGATGGTCCGGCAGTATCGGTGACGGCGACAAATAAGGTCGGGCCGTTCGATATCCTGGTTGGCCATGCGAACTTTTTTTCACTCCTCAGTGAGTCGGATGTTGTCGTGAAATCCGGTGGGCAGCCAGCGGTTTTTCCGATAACAAAAGGGCTGATCAAGGTAAAGGCCAACGCTGTTACATTGTTCGTTAACCCTGAGTCAAATGGTGTTGCTTGAAGGCAGGCTATCGGCTACAATGAAGCCATAAGAACTTTAATGGGTGGAGAAACAAGTTAAAAGCTATGGATTTTAAAACGCAAACTAACAATAGCCAAGCGCCGCAGCAACCAAGCGCCACTTTAAGACCAAGTACCAACAATCAGAAACCGTCGAGCAGCCGCAAGACACTTGGTTTGGTTATTGGTCTCGTCGTCGCTGTTGCTCTCGTCGTCGTTGGGCTTGTGGTCTGGCAGACCAAGAGCGCCGGTGCCGGTGGTATCTCAGGTATTGAAGAGGACAAATATCAAGCAGTCTTTCTCACAAACGGACAGGTTTACTTTGGTGACCTGACCGCGAGCGGCAAGGAATACGTCGAACTCAGTAACGTATATTACCTCCAGGTTCAGCAGGAAGTTCAGCCAGCCGCTGAAAAGACTGGCGAGCAACCTCAGGTTTCACTGACTAAGCTCGGCAACGAGTTACATGGGCCAACCGACAAGATGCACGTCAGCAAAGATCAGGTACTCTTCTGGGAGAACCTCAAGGATGACAGCACGGTCGTAAAAGCCATCAACGACTACCAGTCAAAGCGATAGTCTAAACGTCGCCACGTACGCAGTAGATCTAAAACCGCCCACATCAAATGGGCGGTTTTAGATTGTGCGGGAATACCTCTTGCAAAACAGAGAGAGATTCTATATAATCAATCAAGTTGAGCGAATGTTTCGAGACTGAAACCTCTGGCGACTAGAACCTAAAACAGTTTAGTCCCGGGGTTATTTATTTGCCCAAAGTCCGAGGACTAACAGAGGTGATGATTGTCGCAAAAATGACAATGAAATCAGCCTTTACAATCTGTTAAACAGACTGGTACACTAGTCTAGCTTGAGTCCACACACAAATCGCTAAATTCTTAGCTATCAAGGTGTGCACTCAAGAGGTGAGGCATACGTAATTTAACAATTAGTTCAAATTTTGATGATAAAGACATAGGAATTGACGGCAAAACGAAGTTATAAAGTGCTTCGTCAGTAGTTGGTGTATACCAATCTACTAGTCAAAACCAATGCATAAAAAGGTACTCAAGGGCACTCAGTGGATGCCTAGACGTATATTACCGATGAAGGACGTGGAAGACTGCGAAAAGTCTCGGGGAGCTGTCAACAAGCTTTGATCCGGGAATATCCGAATGGGGAAACCC
>CAMPIR010000035.1 GCA_946886435.1 uncultured Candidatus Saccharibacteria bacterium
TTGACTCGGTGCATACGTCGCCCTGAGCGCGACTCTTCCCCGGTGTCCTGTTAAACGTAGGACAGACGCTGTGTTACCGGGAACTTCGCTGCAGCTCTGCTTCTGCTTCACGAAGCCTCGCCTTGGCGGCCTCAAGCGTGCGACGACATGCATCGCGGGCTCGTGTTGCCGCCCCGTTCTCGGAGCGAGGCGTGCGATCAAGCGAGCGCTGAGCATCTCGCAGGCTTTGCTCAGCCTGTTTGACATCCTCGCGCGCGCCGTTGACTGCCGCTTCCTGATTTGAACTGAGGCCAAAGGCGCCCACAGTAATCACCTCTTTGTACTCCGCAGAAAACTATCTCGGGTGAGATTGGGGAGTTCCCTGCAGCTGGCAACTATCGTACCAGTTTACAGGGCTATAGTCAATGGTTTAGGCGCCTACCAGCTCGTGCTCAAAGGCTTGGATACCACGGAGGTTTTCTTCGTACGTTTCACGAGTCGTAAAGTCCAGTGCCTGTATACGTTCCCAGACTCCGCTGAGCAGTTCCTTAAACTCCCCGAGCTCGTCAGGGTCGTAGGCGAGCTCAATACGGTTGATGATACCGCGCGCGTCAGGCTCGACGTACTCGATGACGCCCATCGTAACGATGTAGCCATGGTAGCGGCGGGAATTTTCTATCAGTAGTTTGTAGAACATGAGCTGTTGCCGATAATGGTGAAGCTTGATCTTTTCGTAGTCCGTTCTACCCTGCCAGCTCGTTGTGCTCTTGCCGGTTTTATAGTCGGTTACGACAATCGTTTTGCTCTCGTCGTCGATATCCATCAAGTCTATCGCACCACTGAGCCGAACATCGCCGATAGTGATACCTTCGCTCGCAAAGCTTTGTTCAACCCGCTGAGACGGCGAAAAGCTGTCGTAGCGTGCGGCGAAAAATGCATTTAGCACATCGGTGCCTTTCTTGGCAAAATGATCATGCTGGTCATTCGCAAGCTGATACTCACCGAGCGATGTCTCAAAGTCTGCGAAGAGATCTTCGATGGGTCGTTTCTTGCCGGTGGCGGTGAGGTGCGAATGTGCACGTTGCAGCGTCGTGTGAACTGCCGAGCCAAACGCTGCACTTGGGCTCATGGCTTGCGGGAAACGCAACAGGTTTTGTAACAGGAATAGCTCGGGACCGCCTCGAGATACGTCTACGAAGTTACAGAGATGGGTGGCACTGAGTTTATACGTCTGCAGCGTATCATGCAGCAACTCTTTCATGGTGTGTTTGCCGACTGACTGGAGCGAGGTATTCCAGGCGGTTTCCATACGCTCTATCAACGGAGCGGTTGCGTCCGTCGGCGTAGGCTCGAGATGATTGAGGTACCCAACAGGAAGTAGGGATTTGCCGTTTGCGGCGGTTTGATGGGTGCTGAGGTAGAGGCACGACTTTGCCCTGGTGAGCGCTACAAAAAGTAACCGTATGTATTCATCGCTGTTATCACCGCTGATACCGATAGGCAGGTTATGCGGATAGCTGATGAGTTTATGTCGAGTCCTGGCAGTTTCTCCCCAAATGGCATCCGTCAAACCGACGACATGAACATCATCAAACTCCAGGCCTTTTGAACGGTGGGCGGTGAGGAGCTCAACCGGATGGTTTTCGGCCGTGGTGTGGCTGCTACCCTGCAGGCTGAGGCCAAGCTCGCGGTACTTGTCTACACAGTGGAGAAAATCACGGAGTAACAAACGACCTTCCGGGTGATAATCACGGATACGGCGTCGAATGGCAGACAACGCATCGAGGTAGGTCATATAGCGCGTTGGGTCAGACTCGAGGAGATCGTGTGAAAAGAAGTAATCACGTAGTGGTGAGGCGTAGCCTTCGTGCGCCTGTTCAGGGGTTTCGCTGCTTTCCCCGCTTTCGGTGTCAGCGACTTGGTTTTCGATCGTGCCCGTCAGATGATCGATAATGTACTCAAGTGGTTCATACAGCGAGAGGTGCGCACTGTAGATAAGCCACTCGGCGATATCTGAGAGCTGCCCACTACCGGATAGCATCGTTTCTAACCAAAATTCTTTTGCACGGTAAGCGCCGATGCTGAGCTTCCATAGCTCCTCGGGTGGAATCCCCCACGCAGGGTGTGCGAGTAGTTCAGGCAGCAACCCATTGACCTCGTTGAGTCGTTGTTCTGAAAGCAAGACGACGACACGCGATAACAGTTCGAGGAACTGAACTGGTGCCGTATCGAGAACATTATCACGCCGGTCGTAGCTGAGCGGAATGCTCTGCGCGTGAAGGAACGGAATCATCGCCTGGAGTTGCCGATGATTCCGCGCGATAACGGCGATCGTCGCGTCAGGTTTCGACGCTATCTGGCGTGCGATACGGCCTGCAAGCGCCGAGTATTCTGCGGATTCGTCCGTAAAGCTCGCAAATGATATATGCGGGAGCTTAGGTGTATGATGCGGGGTAAGTGTTTTGTCGACGGACTCAAGAGAATGCTCTAGTCGCTCGTTCGCCTGGACGATCGTCTCACGGGCAAGCTCGAGGATGGGTGCAGCTGAACGATAGTTATCGCGGAGCGTGATGATCTGCACGTCCCGGTAATTATCTTTGAAGTCGAGGATGTTCGACAGGTTTGCGCCCTGAAAACGATAGATCGCTTGGTCATCATCCCCTACGACCATGATGTTAGGTTTGCCTTCGGTGCTCGGGTTGTTCGTTAGGTTCCATAGTAGGCGCATCTGCGCATCGTTGGTGTCCTGGAATTCATCGACCAGGATGTATTGATATTGCTCTTGCAAGTTGAGGCGCAGATCAGGAAAAACTTCCATCGCATGAACGGTACGTAAAATCATATCGTCGAAATCAAACAACGAACGCTGTTGCATCGCCAGCAAGTATTCATAGTAGACGCCAGCTACCGCTCGAAGACGCGCGGATCGCTTTGTGTCCTTTAGCGTGAGTTCGCTATCGCTTCCCTTTTCGCACCACTGACGCTTCCAGGCGCTGAGCGGTTTCGTGCTGTCATCCGACTTTGCTTGCTCAAGCGCCATTTCGAGCGATGCGTGCATAACCTCATAGAGCGGTTCATAGGTTATGAGCTCGTATGGATCCTCGCGGTAGGCGTAGAGGTCCGCCACCAGCTTTTCGATGGCGGCAAAACTCTTTTTACTCAGTCGATCATGGAATGCCTCTCGGAGATGTGGCTCTAGCCATTCGATGAAGCGATCGTTTCGATCGAGTATCGCAACCAACTCATCTGACGTCAGGCCGCTCTTTTTCAGATCCGATATGGTCGTCTGCGTATCACGGAGAAAGGTGTATTCATCGTTCATCTTGCTGGCGAGCGGATTGTCATGCGGTAGTTTTTCAAAGATTTTTCTCAGCACTTCGTAACTACTGAGTTCGTCGGCTGGGCGAAAGTAAGCACCATGATAAAAATATTCGGCGTTTCGGTTGATTATCTCCGAGCCAAAGCTATGAAAGGTATGAATCGCTACCTTGTGGGCGTCGGCGCCGATCAAACCAACCAGTCGGTCCCGCATCGCAAATGCACCTGACTCGGTATAGGTAAGACAGAGAATGTTCTGTGGCAGTACATCCGAACTACGCAGTATGTTTGCAACACGCATACTGAGCAGCTCGGTCTTTCCAGTACCGGGACCCGCGACGACCATGACAGGTCCATCTATCGTGTCTACTGCTTGTTTTTGTGCGGAATTTAGAGCGCTGTATCGAGTCGCAAAGTCTTTCATTGGTAAGTCCATTGTATCAGTGGTGCTACAATAACACTATGAAGAGGATACGGTGATGAATCCGGATATTTACGACGACATGGCACTTGAGGCCATCGCAAGCGAGCATTTTGGTAAAAAACTCGATATTCAGTCGGTCGTTGTTCGCAACATACCAACAACGCACACCACGACGGCGAGTATCTTTCTCACCACAAAGAACCAGCTGTATGCACTCATCCACGGGCGCGCACCTTTGACGCTCGGCGACGTGAGGAAGCTCGTTAAACGCATGGGGCTAGAAGCGAATGCCTACCTACCGCCAGCACATCAACCGAATTATTTCGATGATATCGCAGTCCAGAAGTTCAAAGCAGTTTATCCTGGGCGTCACGACATTTCCGATAGTGACCTGCGCTTTTATCGTTTGAGCGCGAGCTATAATCCAGCGCTCGTTCTGATCGATGCGGTTACCGATGGCACTATCAAACAGTTTGATGCGAACGACAGCAGTAAGTGGCGGGTTGCGGCCAAGTATCAATATCGACGTATCAAAGCTGCCTGAGGTCTATCGGGAAGATAACTTCCCTAGACCTACGACGCGGTTAACCCTATCATCTAGGCTATGAGCTACGAAACAACCATCCACCCCATTCAGACGTTGATTCTGCGTGAACTGCTATTTACGCCTGAAGCCAGCTATAGTCAGCTCCAGAAAACGTCCGGCCTTGATAGCGATCATTTCAAGTTCCATCTCAAACGGTTAGTTGAGAATGGCTATATAGAAAAAACTGATTCCGTCTATCGACTTACGGTTCGCGGCAAAGAATACGCAAACAAACTCGATACGGATGAAAACGTTATCGAACGGCAGCCGAAAAGCGCAGTGATACTCGTCGTGCGCCGCGAGCGTGACACTGGGCAAGAATTCTTGGTGCAAGAACGACTCAAGCATCCTTATTTTGGTTTTTGGGGCTTCCCGTCAGGAAAGGTGCGATGGGGCGAGACAATTCTCGCGACTGCAACACGTGAGCTACAGGAGGAAACAGGCCTCGTGGGAAATTTTGAGCACCGTGGCATATACCATGAACGGGTGATTCACGAACAAACCGGTGAGATTATTGAGGACAAGGTCTTTCACATGATGTACTGCGACAAGGTATCTGGTGAGTTACTTGAGTCGTTCGAAGGCGGCAAGAACGAGTGGCTTACTCTCCGGCAGGTCAAGAGCCAAGATAAACGGTACAAAAGCTTTGACATCGAGGCGCGCATCGCACTCGAGGCGATACCGTTTACTGAATCAATCCAGGTGTACGACGATGATCAGTTTTAGCATTGCAAAAGTCGTTATCAGTGGAACCTTTCGCAGAAACCCAGATAGCCTACAGAAACTTTATGATGAGCTGCTTGGAACGAGCTGCCAGGTGCTGTCTCCGCGCAGCATTGAGTTCGATGGTGATGTGTTCGTACGCTCAAAAGGTGAAAAGACACTGCCAATCAAAACTATCCAAGACAATCATCTTGCAGCCATACGTGAGGCAGATTTTATGTGGCTGCATTGCCCCGAGGGTTATGTCGGCCTGAGTGGTGCGTTTGAGTTAGGCTATGCGTATGCACATGGTATACCGGTGTTCGCGTTCACGTCGCCGACGGATAGCATGCTGGGTGAGTACACGCGAGTTTGTTCGAGCGTGTACGAAGCTAAGCGCCTTGCTTTAGGTCCAAGATAACGAGGTGTTCGATATGGGGTGTGCGCGGAAAAAAGTTGTAACCGCGGTGAGCACGGACACCGTACGTTTCGCCGAGTAGCCCGATGTCCCTGGCCTGTGTGACGGGATTGCAGCTCAAGTAGATGATTCGCTCGGGTTTTTGTTCGAGTAGTCGTTCGATGACACGTGTATGCAAGCCAGCTCGCGGAGGATCGAGGATAATAGTCGACTCTCCGTCGATATAGTCGAGTGAATCTTCGGCACTAGCTTCGATAATCGTGGCTTTTTTGCCGAGTTCGTAACGGTTTCGTTTCATTTCATCGACTGCACTTTTGTTTATTTCAACGAGGGTCAGCCGATCGCCGCCGATCGTAAAGCCGATCGACCCAACGCCGCTATACATATCAACAACAGGCTTGTCCTGGGTCCACTCTTTCATGTCACGAAGCGCTTGTTCGTAGACCGGTATATTTCCCTGAAAAAACCCTTCACAGACGTAGGTAAATGGTATGTCGAGAACAGTATCGGTCAGGCGGATTTCGCCGAAACTAACGAGGCGTTTTGTGATGACGGATGCCGGGGATTTCGGATCAGAATAGATAACCTCACCGCCCTGGGCGCCAGTTGCCAAAAAGTCTTCTTCGGTTAGTGGCTGGATAGACTTGTCTTTGACGTAGAGCTGGAAGACACATGAGCCGTTTTGGTCGGACCGTATAAGTAGCGTTTTAAGAGATCGCGCCTCAACCTGCTTTGCCCGCAGGATATCGCGGATGCTTACGGCTAGTTCGTTAAGTGACGCTGGTGCCAAGCTCGTTCCTTCAACTGGAATCTTCCCTTGCGTACCACGCCTAAAAAACGCTATATCTAGCGTCTCTACACCATCTATGGTGTCTCCCCACCAGCTGAACTCAACCTTGTTACGGTATCCATACTGTTCATTATCGGTGTAGACCTCTATAGCGTTAGGAAGAACGATACTATGTAGCTCAAATGCTTCCTCGATCAGCGCCGCTTTAAAGTGTTGCTCTGAGCTGAAGTCCATTATCTGCCACGGGCTTGTGCTCAGATAACTGTCGGGATCGCGAGGCTCTACACGAGCTTTGCTCGGCTCGTGGATGTCTGTGGCAATACCTTCGACAAACTTACTCTTTTTCTTTGTGACAGTAACCGTAACAGACTCGCCGGGTAGACCGCCCCAGACAAATGCCTTACGGCCATCATCAAGCGTCCCAAGTGTTTGCCCGCCACCGACGATTTTATCGAGTTTGAGAGTAGCGCTAATAGGTTTTTGCATGTTTATCTAGTGTACCTGATATCGGTTAAAAGCGTATAATAGATTAGTATGAATAACGATTTGTCCGATGAGCAAAAGCATGTCATGTTCGAGCAAGGAACGGAAGCACCTTTTTCCGGTGCTCTGCTCCGTGAAAAACGCTCAGGTAGCTATCACTGCGCTAACTGCGGGTCGGAACTTTTTGCAAGTGATACAAAGTTTGAGTCAGGCTCTGGATGGCCGAGCTTCACGGAACCGGCGAACCGTAATCATGTCACGCTCACAACCGACACATCGCATGGCATGGTTCGGACGGAGGTCACTTGTACGAACTGTGGTGTGCACCTCGGACATCTTTTCGACGATGGTCCAAAGGATCGAGGTGGTCAGCGGTTCTGCGTAAACTCGCTCAGTTTGGATTTCAAACCTGATGACGAAAAATAACCAGTCAGTGGTTCTCGGGGGTGGATGTTTTTTTTGCCTCGAAGCTGCCTATCAGCAGCTACGCGGTGTGACCGAGGTTATTTCTGGATACAGCGGCGGTGAAGCACCAAACCCGACGTATGAGGCTGTGTGCAGCGGCGCGACGGGTCACGCAGAAGTCGTGAAGGTTGTGTACGATCCGGATG
>CAMPIR010000036.1 GCA_946886435.1 uncultured Candidatus Saccharibacteria bacterium
CGGCAGACTTGTCCAGTCACTTTTCAGATCAATGCGCTGAGAAAGTGGCTGCCCTGCCAATCGTTCAATTATCAAATAACCAACACCGTCTTTTTCAAAACTGTCTATAAGTTTCGGTAGAGTCATTCCATGCAGTCGGCGCAGGATAATAGCCTCTCGGTGAACCTCTTCACCACCCCTCTTAACAACGACGGCTTCTCCTTGATACTCAGCATATGCAGTAAAATGCTCGGACTCTTTATGTTCCGATTTGTAAAAAAGTTTAAGATTTTCTAGCTCGTCCATTTGTCTTAATACTACAGGAAAGTCAAAAGACTTCCGAAGAAGTCTTTTTAAGCATAAGCGTGGTGCCCCTTGTTGAATATCGCTGCGCTCTTCCGCTTGTTTGCTCGAAAAATACTTCGTGCTTTTCTCGCTGCACGGCGCTACACCGAACCAACGGTTACGATTTGCTAGAACACAAATCAGTCGTTGGTTCGGATACAGCTCGGAAGCGCGATGAAAATAAAAAGTACCCTGACGGATACTTTTTCATTTTCATATGGTGCCCCGAGTTGGATTCGAACCAACGACCTTAGGCTTAGAAGTCCTCTGCTCTATCCAGCTGAGCTATCAGGGCACGTAGAACATATTATACCTGATAAGTTGGCGTATCATCTTCCGCTTGTTCTGAACCAGACAAGTCAGCTTCGTCATGAGACTCATTTTGAAGGCGTTTATGTAGGACTATAGTCGTCAAAATCATTGCCGCCCCTGTACCTACCAACAACCATGGCATAGCAGCTAGGAAGCCTGACTGTACGATCTTCGCTTCGCCTGGACTGTTCGGGTTAAATGCGATCTGACGCTTTTCTCCGGTCTCGATGTTCGCAAACAGCGGCTGCTTACTACTTATGACCTGAAACTTCGTACCCATGGCCTCGTACTCAACTACTGGAGAACTCACTCCTGCGACATTTCTTGATCCAACCACCGTCCCGGCTACTCTCGGCCAAGAACCGTCAACGTAGTTACTGACAAGAAAAAAGGCGCCGAGGCAGAGCACTACTGCACCAATAAAGCCTACCGAAAGTCTTTTTATCACACGTGTCATATCGTTGGTGCTTATTGTACTGCAATCGTGGGCCTAATTGCGAGAAAGCGGTCGCTTCGCTTCACGAGCTCGATCCTTTAGATCACCGAGTTCGATACTTGACGACTATACCAATGTAAAAATCTAGACGAGTGCCTAGATTTTTACATTGGTGCGGGCGGAGAGAATCGAACTCTCATCGTTTGCTTGGAAGGCAGACATATTAGCCATTATACGACGCCCGCGAACTGAGTTATTATACCCCAGTTACTCGGTTATGTCAGCAGCTGTAATCTCGAGTGTTTGGCCGGGCTGCAGTTCGCCGCTCAACATACGTTTCGCGACTTGGCTCTCGATCGTTCGCTGTACGGCACGGCGAAGCGGACGGGCGCCAAGCTGAGGATCGTAGCCGAGCTCGACCAGCCGAGCCTTTGCGTCATCGGCAACCGTGAGGGCCACCTTTTGCGGCTCGAGTGTCTTGTTTATACCTGCAATCATGAGATCGATAACCTGATAAAGCTCCTCACGACCGAGCGGCTTAAACAGCACAATCTCATCGAAACGGTTCAGGAACTCAGGACGGAATTGACCAGACGAGATGAGCTCTTTCGTGAGAGCTTCCTCGAACTTTTCGAGCGCCTCACCTGCTTCGACGTGATGACGGATATAGTCAGCGCCAGCGTTGCTCGTTGCAATCACGATCGTATCGCGGAAGCTCACTTCGCGACCTTTGCTATCACGCAAGATACCTTCGTCGAGCACCTGCAACAGCGCCGTCAACACGGAAGCATGCGCCTTTTCGATCTCATCGAGCAGTATCACCGAAAACGGTTGTTTGATGACTTGGGCGCTCAGGCTCATCGCATCCTCAGCACCATCAGCAATCATCCGTGACACATCCTCTGCGCGGACGAACTCGTTGAGATCGAGTCGTATCAAGCGCTCTTCGCCACCAAAATACACCGCCGCAAGACTCTTGGCTAACTCGGTTTTTCCCGTACCTGTCGGACCAAGAAACAGGAACGTTCCGACCGGTCGCTGTTCGTTACGAACTCCCGCACGTGCCCGCCTGAGAGCATCACTGACAACCTGTACCGCACGTGCTTGGTTTATCATCCTCTCGTGGATACGATCCTCGAGATTTAGGAGAAGCTGTTTCTCGTCCTGCGAAGTTGCGCCACCAACTTTGACACCCTGAGTTTGCTCAACAGATTGTTGAACCGAAGAGGCAGTCACGAGCCCGTTCTCGGCGTATTGAGCAGCCGATGCTAGCACCTTGAGCGCCTTTCCTGGCTGCGCCTGATCATATAAGTATCGCTCGCTCAGTCGCAAGGCTTCCTTGAGCGCCTGGAACATAAACGTTACCTTGTGCTGAAACTCAATGGTGATGATCTGATCCTGGAGGACTGCCAACGTCTCATCGGGGGTCGTTGGAGAAATGCTGATACGGTTCATCGCGTTAGCGAGCGATGGATTCCGGGATGAGATCTGTAGCCAACGCTGTTCATCCATCGTCAGTATGATGCGAAGCGCTCCACCGTCGAGCACCGGAAGCAGTATCCTACTGAGATCAACTGAACCGACACCCTCTTCGAGGAACAGCTCTGCATCATCGAGGCACAAGATAACATTTTTTGCGTGATAAGCCTCGAGAAGAAGACGATTCAGGAGATCCTCGAGCTGCCCTCGTCCACTTGCCGCCGATATCAACGAACCGGCATCGAGACTGATAACCTGGCGGTATTTGAGGTTATCAGTAATCGCCGACTCTGCACGCATCAACTCCTCGGCGAACGCGTGAACAATTGTAGTCTTACCAACACCGAGAGGACCGACAAGTGTGATGTTCTGCTTCCCTCCGGAGCTAAACGTATTTAGCATATGGTCGAGGGCTGCCCGGTGGGATGTCAGCTCGATATTGTAAAAACCGCCATTCGCGACCCGTTCGCTGATATTTACGCCAAATTGGTTTAGCAGTCGGAGATATCCAAAGTTCCAGTCCCTGGCAATGCCGCCGGTACGTTTTGGACGGCCATGCTGTTCGACGAGAGTATCAAGCCGAGTAAACCAGTTGGCAAGCTTTGGCAAATCGCCTTCATCGAGTTGCAGATGCGGCAAGATTTGCAAAAGCTCTGGGCTCGTCTTTGTGAGCGCGGCGACGACCGTTGATGCTTTTACGATACCCTCGGGCTGTAGATCTCGGATCGCCGACCAGACGAGCGCAACCGCAGACGGATCGTCGCCCAGAATCTGCATGAGCATCTGCGTCGAAAGCCCAGAGCGTACCATCAGAAACTGCGCACTGGTCACCTCTGCTATCTTACTGGCTAGTACCTGTGGCGTCAGTTTGCGAGGCAGTCGACCGAGCAGCGCAACCTCGAGACGGCCGTCGAGGCTGTCGACAGCGCTGCCCGGTAATTTCAACAAGTACCGTTTGTACCACACGTAGACCATGATTGGCCAAGCTGCCAGGCCGAGAAAGAACCAGCCGAGCCCGCTGCCGTAAACGACGAACAGACCAACAGCAGTCAAAACAAGAGTCGCCGCCACTAAAACCACGCCTGCTATCCAGTTTTTTTGAAAAGCAACCGATAGACGCGCAAGCTGAGCGCGTTCACTGTCATAGTCGAATCCCGTTAACGCCATGGCACCCATCCTAGAAGCGCGACCGGCAACAACAGCAACGGGAGCAGTGGCGCTAACGGCCAAAAAAGGAGTCTCAGTCCGCCTACGATCGCTTCAAAAAAGATACCCACACAACCGATTACGATAAGCATCGTTCTAATAAAAGCGCCAAATAACCTCGAGAAAAGCTGGTCGAACATCGCTCGGATGACAATATCAAGCGATCCTTTCCTGACGCGATCGGCATCGATCTGACGAAACGGCTTAAAGAGACTGCGAGCTGATAATTCGATCGAGTAAAAGTCAGCTGCGCGGTCAAATCTGCCTCGCACAAGCTTGAGCTGATCAAGCCACCCCAAACCGTACCACCAACGCAAAAGAGAGACAAAAAGCATACGGTTATTGTAGCACTGTTTTGCCCCTGTTTATAGCGCATACAAAACTGCGTTATACTGGGATTTAATGATTCCACACAAACATACTCGGCTGGTCGGAAAGAGCGTCAAGCGACTGATGCGCCTACGCGGCGGAGGCTCTGCGCTCCCAGGTTTAGTCGTAGAGCGACTCGATCCGCATTTTTTGCCACGAGCCCTGTCGGATCTTCCCTACGGCGTCGTCGTTATCACAGGAACTAACGGCAAAACGACCACCACGAAAATGGTTGTGCAACTCCTCCGCGCCCATGGGTTAACCGTCTTCACGAACCCAAGCGGAAGCAACTTTACCAGGGGTATTGCGGCGGCTCTCATCGACAAGGTCGACGACAAAGGAAAACTCGTGGCCGACGTTGCCGTTCTTGAGCTCGATGAAGCCCATGCGGTTCACTTCGTAAAACTTGTCAAACCTCGCTTCAGCTTGATCCTAAATGTACTTCGCGACCAACTCGATCGTTTTGGTGAGATCGACCATACTGCAAAGTTATTGCAGCGCATCGTCGACGCCACCACAGAAGGTGTTGTCCTGAACCGCGAAGACAGTCTCGTCCGAGCAATGGCGCCGGACAATAAAAAAGTGCAGTACTTTGGTCTGAGCACAGATCTCCGAGCCCTCTTCCCGAGCGACGCCGAAATGCACGGCGGCAAATCTAGCAACGAAAAACAACCCCACCCACATCGCGGTGACGTTATCCTTGAAAAAGTAGCCGGTCGCACAGCGACCTTCGCATTTGGCACGACCGAACAAAAGCCAGTTGAGCTAAAGATAGATGGCGTCTACAACGTTCTCAATGCAGCCGGAGCGCTCGCGCTCGCTCTGATGATATGCGGTTTAGGTGCTGATGAGTCAAAGACCCTCCTCGCCGAACTCAGTGAAGTCAAACCGGCTTTTGGACGCGGCGAAGCTATTCTAATCGATGGCGAACCCCTCGAAATAGTACTCGTCAAAAACCCGAGCGGATTTCGTCTCGCGCTCCGTTCGTACGACGACAGCCCTGCCAGCACTATGATTGCGATAAACGACAACTACGCTGATGGCCGCGATATGTCGTGGCTTTGGGATGTGTCATTTGAGAGCCTCAGGCCAGCCGTCATGATGGTAAGCGGTATTCGCGCCTACGATATGGCTCTGCGCCTCCAATACGATCAGGTAGATGTTTCGCACGTGGAACCAGACCTCGCAAAAGCGCTTAGAGCCTTCATTGATCACACATCGGGTCGACGACGTATTTATTGCACGTACACCGCTATGTTGTCTCTTCGTCGTGAGCTGGCAAAAAGTTATCCTGTGGAGGCTATAGAATGAGCACCGAGAAGAAACTGATCAAGATCTTGCACCTTTATCCCCGCGAAATGAATATTTATGGTGACTGGGGTAATGTTCTAACTATCATGCGCCGAGCTGAGTGGCACGGGTACCGGACCGAACTCCTCGAACACCATCCGGGAAAACCGCTGCCCGAAGATATCGATATCATCATCGGCGGCGGAGGCCAGGACTCTGGTCAAACAGTCGTAAAAGACGACCTGCAGCGAATCAGCCAGCAGCTACATAAGCTCGCTAACGAGGACGTACCGATGCTGATGATCTGCGGCATGTACCAACTCTTCGGACGAGTCTTTCGTACACATAGTGGCGAAGAAATACCGGGCATCGGTATCTTCCAGATGGAGACTACGGCTGGTGACACCCGGTTAATCGGCAACATCGTCACAAAAACACCGTTCGGCGAGCTGATCGGGTACGAGAACCACTCGGGCCTGACTGTCCTCGATGAAGACCAACCTGCTCTCGGTAGCGTTATAAAGGGCGCGGGGAACAACGGCTCCGATAAAACCGAAGGGGCGATCTACCGCTGTGTGTTTGGTAGTTATATGCACGGCTCATTGCTGCCAAAAAACCCGGTATTTGCTGACGCGCTCGTCGAAGCAGCGGCATTTCGCCGTCACGGCAGCTTTGAGCCAGCTATCCTCGATGACCGTTTCGCAACGGAAGCTCGAGCCCGTGCACGTAACCGCTCACGCTAGGACACTGTTGTTTCCTGACATGTTTTTTGTCAAAAACTCGCTATAATAGAAGGATGTCCACGACTCAAAAACGTCGTATCTACGAGCTAGACCTGCTCCGCGGGTTTTTTATTTGTGTCATCATTCTCGATCATCTGCAGTTTTGGCCGAGTCCGCTCCAGTACTTCACCGGACAAGGCCGGCTCTGGGTATCCGCTGCCGAAGGTTTCTTCCTAATTTCTGGTCTGCTTATCGGCTATCTGCGTGCCTACAAGGGCGCAAACACGCCGCTGCGCGTTCTGACTCGTGGTATGCTACACCGCGCAGGCATGCTCTACCTATGGGGAGTGCTGATCACCTTTGTTGTTGTCGCTCTCTCGGTTCTCATGCCTGGCAATAGTCCATTGCTGCCAAAGTCACCGAGCGTCGAACATACCAGCTCACTTATCACCTACCTCTGGAGCGTTGGCTCAACCGTCTTTTCATCTGACTGGATCTACTTCCTACGTCTCTATGCGATCATGCTCGCCGTCACGCCGCTGTTTTTGTGGTTGCTCCGGGGGGGTCATTGGCTGCTGGCGCTGGCTGCGTCACTCGGTATTTACGCCGTCAGTATCCTCGGCGGCATCGACGAAGCCGCTATGCAGTGGCAGGTTTTGTTCTTTGGTGCAGCTCTGATCGGCTGGAAGCTCGAGGCGATTCTCGCCTGGCTACGGGCTCGGAGAAACATCCGCCGTGCCGTTATCGCCAGTCTTATCACCGTTACGCTTTCAACCATGGCTCTAAGCTATTTCATGGTTCATGGCTGGGACTACGTAGAGCGCCCACATACGGCTATAACTCGGGAAGCCTACGTCTCGGTTCGTGCCTATGTTGACCCATGGTTCTCAAATAACCCGATGGCTGTCTCACGTATTCTTCTGTCCTTTGTCTGGTTTAGCGGGCTGCTCGCCCTTTTCCATGTAATGCGGTCGTGGCTACTGCGTTTTGCGGGTTGGCTACTGTTACCGTTTGGGCAGGCATCACTCACAGTCTATTGTCTAC
>CAMPIR010000037.1 GCA_946886435.1 uncultured Candidatus Saccharibacteria bacterium
GGTAAAGAGCCATCACTAGTTTACAAACGAGAATCTAACTAGTTACTCTTATCAATACAAAAGAGACCCAACCGGGTCTCTTTTGCTATACTAAAACCACAACCGTTATGAAAAAAACACAGCAAAGCGGCTTCAGTATCGTCGAGATCATCGTTGGGATCGCACTGCTCGGTATGATCATCGGAGGCGTTGCGCTGGCTTTTGACTGGCTAATCAAAGATTATGCGCGGGCTCGAGAGCTCAATGAGATCTACGCAGCGCTCAGTGGCTGCCCTGAAATCGACCGAGCCATGCAGTATGAGTCGATCATATCTACGAACTGCAGCCCGAACGATACCTTTGACGCAGAGACGGCCACGGGAAATAACGACATCACCTATGTGACAAACTCTGACCCTGTCTTGACCTCTGACCTACCGAACACCGACCCCGCCTACAATATTCCCGACTCAAAAGTCGTCGATGTAACCGTCGAGCCAAAATCAGGCGACACATGGAAGATTCGCCTCCTCATCTCCAGAAACGGCATAGGCCAACAATGAGACAGCGACAAAGCGGTTTCACTCTGGTCGAGATGATCATCGTCGTCACGATGACGACGGTTCTCAGCATGGTCATCTTTGCGATCGGCTATCAGTATCTAAAACAAGCAGCCAGCCTCACAGCACGAAGCAATTTCTACGGTGACCGCCTCACTGTCTCTGATTATCTCCGTCAAAATATCGGAATGTCAACCGGACTGCTCAACCAAAACAGCATCCCGGACAACAATACGTTAGTCCCTGATCCGCTCGACGGAACTGGTACTCGCTGGCAGCTGATCCACACGATACCCGGAGTACAGGGTTCACCAACCGGCGTTACGCCTATCGTTTACTATTCGCAGGATGCACTTCGAGCTGACAAAACCGCCATCATGAACGGTACGAATGCCTATCAAAACGAGTTCATCGTCTACCATGACGGGCCTTCATCTGAGCTCAGAATCCGTTCGCTAGCTAACCCCTTAGCCCCTGACAATACAACTCGTACAAGCTGCGTGACGGCTTCCTCGACCTGCCCCAAAGATAAAGTCCTCTTGAGTGGCGTCAAAAGCGTCGAGATGCGGTATTTTTCTCGATCAGGCGAGGACATCGACTTTCGGAGCTCCTGCGACCCGGATGTTTTTTACTGCGACGGAAATATCCCCATAGGCTGCAACCAGTCGCCGCCATACGAAGGCTGCAACGGTCTTGATTTTCCTCACGTAGAGGTTGTTCAGTTCGATCTAAAGGTAGAGAAAACTATCGAATCTGACGCAAATAACTCCATTTATAACTCAACAATCATAAGGATCGCTCTGCGAAATGCGTAATACATCAGAACAATCAGGGTCAATCATCGTCAGCATCATGGTTATTATGATCTTTCTCACTATGACGGTGCTCAGCCTCTCGGTTGTTTCGCAGACTAATATCACTCGTGCCGCCCAGCGTATCTTTCTCCTCCAAGCACAATATGCCGCTGAGTCAGGCGCCGACGCTGCAGTTGCATACCTGAACTCATCGACCGGCACCTACCCAGAGTCAGGAACTGAAAAGCTACTATTCACCGATAGCCCTACCTATCGAGCTACCTACCAAGCAACGATAAGCGACACCGCCGACCCTAACCAGAAATCAGTAATGAGTATTGGTCGGGTTTATCAGCCATCTACCGCTACAGTTCCGAAACTCACCTACAAACTACAGGTTACTCTCGAGCGTAGTAGCACAGAGTTTACCTCGTCTATCGTCAGTCGTAACAGTGTTGAGATCGCGTCATCCGTGAAGGCCGTTATAGCAACGAGCCTTTTCGTCAATGAATACGTCCGCGCCAATAAAAATACCTCTGAAGTCGCAATAAACGACCTCACGATCGCAGGAAAGTATCCCGATGGCGGCAATTGTTCGCTATCTGGTTCCGGAGATTTGACGCGCAGCTCCGATCTGCCTGTCGGGACGAAGGCAAAGCTACGAATGGCATTCAGCAACTGCATGGCCGTACCGCCTGGAAACACGAGCAATACTGATTTTGACATCATCGCAAACGACTCTACTATCCAAAAGATCGCATCTACCTATATACCATGGGGCTATAAGATGAATAACGCGGACGGCAACGGAGAATATACAAACGGCAACTGCACCGATTGGTCTGCAGCATCACCGGTTAGTATTCCTAGTGCCGGGAATGACCGCAAGACGCACTATCCCGATACCGGTGCCGGCACTGCATCGGCCTCAGCCTGTGGCGGCAGCGGCTCGGCTCCAGCCGACTTGAACTTGGGCAGCAAGACCTACGTGATCAAAGATCATGTCCATGTCCGTGCGCACTTCTGTAAGGCCTCGGACTGCACGCCGACTTTCATCAACCCTGACGCCGGAACTACCAAGTTCGTGTTTATCGAAGGGGTAATGAACTTTCAAAACATAAAGATCGACAGTAGCTCACCAGGAAACATCATCTTTATATCTTATAGCACCAGCCAGTCTCTAAGTGACTCAAAGCAATGCCCGAGCAATTCGGCGGCGATCAGACTCGGCAAAGACGGTAGTATCAGCCTCTACGCGCCAAAAGCTTATTTTATCGCAACGAATGGTATGCTCTGTCTCGATCAAACAAAGTTTGACAGCGGCGTGAAATCGCTCGGTGGTATTTCTGGCAAGGATATCTATATTTCCTCCAACAGTGGCGCAACATTTGAGTTGGCTTTCAACCCTGAGTTTCCGCTGTCGACCGTGCCGCTCGATCTCTCCTGGCGGTCTACGAATATCAAACGAGTGTACTAGCCTCTGTTAATACGTTATACTTAAGCGTAAGCAAAACCGTGGGCATTCATGAGCAATTATTTTTATAAAGACAAACCGATTGTCGGCCTCGACATCAGCCAGACTAGTCTAAAAATCATGGCAATCAACCGCCAAAAATGGACAGTTTTAGGGTACGGATCATTGGATGTTGACCCTTCTAAGATGCAGCAAAGTCTTGACGGTGACGGTAGCTATCTTGCGGAGCAACTTCAGGTGTTACTGAGCTCAAAACTGGTCGGAACGTTGCCGAGCGATCATGTCATCATGAGCATCCCCACATCTCGCACCTATACTCGGAACATAAGCCTTCCTGGTGATGTAAAGGGTGATTTGCTCGACACTATGCGTCTCGAGGCTGAACAGTACATCCCAGTTGCAGTCGATCAGCTCTATATCGACTACGAGATCACTTCACGCACAGAAAAGGCTATTACTGCATATATGTGTGCCGCGCCCAAGCATATCGTTGATACCTGTATCGAGGCCGCAGCTAGAGCAGGCCTGCGTACCATCGTCGTCGAGCCAAGCATGAACGCAGTTACTCGACTCCTCAAAGTTAGCGAGCAAGGTGACCTGCCTACAGTCATCGTCGATATTGGAGCAGCCAACACCGATGTCGCCGTACTCGACTCTGTCATCAAAGTTACCGGAGGCATAGCAGTCGGCGGCAACACCCTGACACTGGATATCTCTTCCCAGCTGAAGGTTTCCCTCGAACAAGCTCATCAGTTAAAGGTATTGCATGGCCTCAATCACAGTGCACAGCAAAAGAAACTCGTAAAGGCCTCAGCTCCGAGTCTCGACAAGATGATAGCCGAAGTTAAAAAAGTCATGCGTTACTACGAAGAGCGTGTTCCCGATGCTCGAAAACTCGAACAGGTACTTATCATCGGCGGCGGCTCTAGCATGCCGGGGCTCGGTGATTACTTTACGGAAAAACTATTCCTTGCTTCACGTGTCGCCAGTCCATGGCAACGGCTCGATTTCGCAAAACTCCCGCAACCAGCCCGTCAGTTCAAGCCACGATACATATCGGTAGCCGGTCTTGCGTACGTTCAACCGAAAGAGATCTGGCGATGATCAACCTGATCAGTCCCGAACAAAAACGCGATATACGAGCCGCGCGCGCGAACGTGACGCTCCTAAGGTACTGCATCATGTTGCTCGTAGCCGGATCGCTCGTAGGCATGATATACGGCGGCGGATTTTGGCTCGTCACGATGGAAAAGTCGGCCGTCGAGGCAAAGCGCGAGTCGCAGACCGCCCAGATAAAAGCCTACGCGGCAGTCGAAAAAGAAGCAGACGCTTTCCGGAGCGATCTCAAAGTAGCGAAAAGTATCCTCAGTAAAGAGACTAGTTACAGCACCTTCCTGACTACACTGGCCAAAGACCTCCCTCCGGGTGCCGTACTGACCAGTATCTCTATCGGTGCTATTGACCAGAAATCACCAAAACCGCTCGCGATCGACGCCCGAGTGAGCAGCTACGCAAACGCACTCGTGCTCAAAACTCGGCTCGAACAGTCATCGCTGTTCGAAAATGTCAGCCTGGTCAACACAACCCGTCCAGACAACATCACCTCACTCACCGGCCAGGAGGCTCGCTACCCGTACGAAGCAACGTACAGCGTCAAGCTCACGTCTGGAGCTACCTCGAGCTCGGGAGTTAAGCCATGAAGAAAAAATCAACACTAACCTCGACTGTCATTGTCAACTGGTCTTTGTACGGCCTGATCGTACTTTTGGTTGCAGGGATTGGTGCGGGTAGTTACCTCATGCACATGAAACTGGTAGGTTACGTGACTAACGTTGATCACACAAAGATAGACACTGAACTGAGCGAGCAGGGCATTGAAAATGCCAAGAAGCTACGTCGTACGCTTGACGACAACAGGGAAAGCGTTGCTCGAGCCGCTGCTATCGTAGCCGATACCAAATACTACGAGTACCAAGACCAGATCGTTCAAGATATCAGCTCTTATGCCGCGGCGTCCGGCCTTACTGTGCTCGGGTTCGATTTCACGACCAGTACTAGCGCAAAAGCGACCGCTATTACCGGAGTTAAGGCCGTAGTTGCAACGATTAGCCTCAGCTCTCCGGTCAACTATGATAACTATCTCCAGTTCCTAAAGCTGATCGAGCGCAACCTAACAAAAATGCAGATCACACAACTCGATATATCGAACGACTTGAAGAACATAGGCAGCGTCAACAGCCCTGTTATAACGCTGGAGGTATACGTACGATGAGACACTCATTAGCTACCGTCACTCGTAACCTTAAAAAACTCGGGTCCTTTCTATCGGCTCATAGTTTTATGGTATATTTCATTATCTTTACCTGTGTCCTAACTGGTGCGTTTCTGGGGTTGAACATAGCGCTAAACCAACCAAGCGATGAAGACTATCGCTCACAAAAGCTTAGCGAAATACAGTCGACAAAGTTTGATACCGCTACGATCGAACGCATAAAGCGCCTTAACGCTCAGCAACAAACAAACCTCGATACTCTTCCTGCTGGTCAACGCACTAATCCATTCAGCGAATAACCGAGCGCCGATAAACAAATGCTTTATGTATGTCTATCTCTCGTCGCTGCTAGTATAGTAGAAGTATGCTGATATCGATCGAAAACCTACTCACCGTGCCCGTCATGAGCCTGCAGACCGGGGCACAGCTGGCCGAGACGACCGCTGCACTCGTCGACCCTCGCCAACTGACTATCGCCGCATTTTACGTAGAAGGAGCCGGCCTCGAACAATCACCGAGCGTGTTGCACCCGAGTGATATCAGAGAGCTGAGCGATATCGGCATGATTGTCGACGACGCAACGAAGTTAACGTCACTCGACGGTCTCGTTAGGCTACAGGAAATCATCGATTTTGGCTTTGAGCTTATCGATCTAAAGGTTATCGATGAAAATAAGCGGAAGCTCGGCAAAGTATCCGCCTACAGCGTCGAAACGGTCGACTACACGATCATGCAAATCTACACTGAGCAGTCGCTTATCAGAAGCCTCGGTACTGCTGGCAACGTCATCCACCGCTCGCAGGTCATCTCTGTGAACAATGACGTTTTAGTCGTCCAGTCGCCAACCGTCCGAGAGGACAACCAAGAGGTCGCTGTCGACTCTAGCGGTGTTTTCGTTAACCCGTTCCGAAGCGGCAGCGCTCAACCCGATAACATCAGCCGTTAATATTCGCTATCAGCGAGCGCATCCCGAACAGCATCATAGGGGAAACCTTGGCGCATCAAGTAGGCGATAAGTTTTTGTTCATCATCGTATTTGTGGCGTTTTTTCTCAAGAATGTTGCGGAGATCGTCTTTTTCCTCACGTGGGGAATTTTGCAGTGCTTGTTCGATAACCACGGAGTCGACACCTTTTGTGCGTAGTTCTGCTATGAGCTTTCGCTTGCTGATGCCTTTGCGAGTGTTTCGGTTTTCTACCCAGTACCGCGCAAAGTTCTCGTCATTCAGGTACCCTTTTTGCTCCAACCGATCATAGACGCGGTCTGCAATCTCTTGGCTAACACCTGGCCTCTCTCGGTATTCGTTGCTATCAGGTACTCGCACTCGAGTAGTTCTGGTTTTGCGCCACAGATAATCACGGACTTCTTTGGCACTATGCGGGCGCATCATCGTATATTCGAGTGCACGCGCATAAAGTTTGCCGAACTGGCTTTCATTTTCCAGCTCGACGAGCTCCTCTTCACTGTATTCTCGCCCGATCTTGATACCGAGCTCGGTTACCTGCAGAATATCTAGCGAGAAACGGTACTTACCGTCAACCGAGACGTTTACCCGATCAGGGTTGCGAACTTGGAGCGATATATCGGTGATCTTCACCGCCAACCACTAGCTTTCTTGCTCGGCTACCTTGACGCGGACGGCTTTTTCGATTTCAGCGAGAACCTTCGTGTTTTCTTTGAGATAAACCTTTGTTGCTTCACGACCCTGGCCGATCTTGGCGTCCTTGTAGTCGAACCAAGCGCCAGCTTTGCCAACGATACCGTGAATCACGGCTAGGTCGAGGACGTCACCCGTGCGAGAGATTCCTTCGTTGTACATGATATCGAACTCAGCAACTCGGAACGGCGGAGCGATCTTGTTCTTCACTACCTTGACCTTCGTCCGGTTACCGATGATCTCTTCGCCTTGTTTTATCTGACCGATACGACGGATGTCGAGGCGAACGCTCGCGTAGAATTTGAGCGCGTTACCACCAGTTG